>NZ_FMFG01000095.1:0-810 GCF_900066275.1 uncultured Faecalibacterium sp.
AGCGGCGGCGCGCCCGGCGGAGAAAGGTGCACAAACTACGCCGCAGCGCAAAAAGAACTGCAAAAAAGCGCAAAAAGAACTTGCCAAACCAGCGCCGCATGATGTATAATTCATATGTGTTAAAGTAAGAGTCAAATGCAACGGGGGCAGAAGAGATCATGGCAGCACCGGACCGCAGAAAACGCAAGAAGAAAGTGGTCGTTAAAACGCTTGTACGGGTGTTTTTTGTCCTGCTGCTGCTGAGTATGCTGGCAGCATACATTTCCAATCAGGTCACCATCAGCTCCAAACGTGCGGAGCTGGACACGCTGAACGAGCAGATCGCCCAGCAAAAGACTGAAAACGAGGAGATGCAGCGCATTCTCAGCGGCGATGCAGACCAGATCACCGAGTGGGTCGCGCGGGATTCTTACAATTACGCTGCACCCAACGAGCGCATCTTTGTGGATGTGACCGGCAGCTGAATTGCTGCCCATTCTATGGAAAACAAGGAGTATTGAGTTTTGGCAATTGAGGTAGGGAACGTATTCGAGGGCCGCGTCACCGGTGTAAAGCCGTTTGGCGCTTTTGTCGCACTGCCGGAGGGCCGTGTAGGCATGGTCCATATTTCCGAGGTGTCCAACGAGTTCGTGCAGGACATTGCAGCTGTTCTGCACGATGGTGATATCGTCAAGGTGCAGGTGATCAACATTGCACCGGATGGCAAGATCGCGCTGTCCATCAAGCGCCTGCTGCCGCCGCCTCCGCGCCCGGCGCGTGAGGGCAGAGGCCCTGCAGGCGGTCCGCGCTCTGGTGGTCCCCGTCCGGGCG
>NZ_FMFG01000026.1:0-4254 GCF_900066275.1 uncultured Faecalibacterium sp.
ACTACCACGCCCGGGTGCTGGGCCGCATCGACCCGGAGCTGGACCGGTTCTTCTGTACCGCCCTGCAGGCCGTGGGCGACCCCGGCCAGACCACCGACGCCCTGTGGCAGCTGGTGCAGGCCACAGGAGAAGCCAGCTACCGCTGCATGGAGCTGCTGGACGCGGCCAACACCGGCGCGTTTGGCGATCCGGAACCGGTGCAGGTGCCCCTGACCATTGAAAAGGGGCCGTTCATCGTGATTTCCGGCCACGACCTCTACGACGCACAGCAGCTGCTGGAACAGACCGCAGGCCGGGGCGTCAACGTCTACACCCACTCGGAGATGCTGCCCGCCCACGGCTACCCGGAGCTGAAGCGCCGCTACCCCCACCTCAAGGGCAACTTTGGCACCGCATGGCAGAACCAGCAGCGGGAGTTCGAGGACATCCCCGCGCCCATCCTGTTCACCACCAACTGCATCATGCCCCTGCGCGCCAGCTACGCCGACCGGGTGTTCACCACCTCGGTGGTGGCTTACCCCGGCGTGCCCCACATCGACGAAGGGCGCGACTTTTCCCCGGTGATCGAAAAGGCGCTGGAGCTGGGCGGCTACGCGCAGGACACCCTGCTGCCCGGCCTGAACGGCGGCTCCACGGTGACCACCGGTTTTGCCCGCACCGCCGTGCTGCAGCACGCGGACGAGATCGTGCAGGCGGTGCGGGACGGTAAGCTGCGGCACTTCTTTCTGGTGGGCGGCTGCGACGGCACCCGGCCCAGCCGCCGCTACTACACCGAGTTTGCCCGCCTTACCCCGCCCGACACCATCCTGCTGACCCTGGCCTGCGGCAAGTTCCGCCTGAACGACCTGCCCCTTGGCACCGTGCCGGGCACCGGCCTGCCCCGCATCCTGGACGTGGGCCAGTGCAACGACGCCTACAGCGCCATCCGCATCGCATTGGCGCTGGCCGACGCCTTTTGCTGCGGCGTCAACGACCTGCCCCTCTCGCTGGTGCTGTGCTGGTTTGAGCAGAAGGCCGTGTGCATCCTCATCGCGCTGCTGGCGCTGGGCATCCGGAACATCCGGCTGGGGCCTACCCTGCCCCCGTTCCTCTCGCCGGTCGTTGTGGCTGCCCTGCAGCAAAAGTACGATTTAAAAGCCGTAACAACGCCGGAAAATGACCTGCAGGCCATTCTGGGCAGACATTGAGCCTGCACTGTTCTCACTATAGCTACAACTGACCGCCATACGCGGCGTTTCGCACAAGAAGTGGTGTAAAGCAGTTGTCATATTTGGTGCAGCTGTCACTTGAAGATTTTTCAGCGTTCAGTATAATAATAGTTACCGGAACAAAGGCGTTCCGCAAGGGTAAAGTATGCCCTTGCGGGGCGCTTTTTCTTTTTTGTCAAAATGCGGAGGGTGCCGCACCGGTGAGGATTTTAGATAAGGATGGGAAAGTCTATGGAAAACTTTACAGAGCAGAAAAACACCCTTGGTCTGTACGATCCACAGTTTGAGCACGATGCCTGCGGCATTGGCGCTGTGGTGGATATCAAGGGCCGCAAAAGCCACCAGACCGTGGACGATGCACTGGCCATTGTGGAACGGCTGGAGCACCGTGCCGGCAAGGATGCCGAGGGCAAGACCGGCGACGGTGTGGGCATTTTGCTGCAGATCAGCCACAAGTTCTTCTCCAAGGTGGCCGAAGAACTGAACATCAGCCTTGGCAACGAGCGCGAGTACGGTGTGGGCATGTTCTTCTTCCCCCAGAGCGAACACCTGCGTGCACAGGCCATGAAGCTGTTCGAGGTGGTCACCCGCAAGGAAGGCCTCGAATTTCTGGCATGGCGCAAGGTTCCCGTGAACCCGGATGCCGTGGGCCAGAAAGCCCGCGACTGTATGCCTGCTATCTGGCAGTGCTTCATCAAAAAGCCCGCCAAGGTGAGCAAGGGCATCGATTTTGACCGCAAGCTGTACATTGTGCGCCGCGTGTTCGAGCAGGCCAGCAACGGCACTTATGTGCCCAGCCTGTCCAGCCGCACCATCGTGTACAAGGGCATGTTCCTTGTGCACGACCTGCGCCTGTTCTATACCGACCTGCAGGACGAGGATTATGAATCCGCTATCGGCATGGTGCACAGCCGCTTCTCCACCAACACCAACCCCAGCTGGATGCGCGCACACCCCAACCGCTTCATCCTGCACAACGGCGAGATCAACACCATCAAGGGCAACACGGATGCCATGCTGGCCCGTGAAGAGAGCATCTCCAGCTCCATCATGCAGGACGACATGAACAAGATCCTGCCCATCATCAACACTTCCGGCTCCGACTCCGCCATGCTGGATAACGCGCTGGAATTCATGGTGATGAACGGCATGGATCTGCCGCTGGCCGTGATGATCACCATTCCCGAGCCGTGGGAGAACAACAAGAACATCAGCCAGAAAAAGCGCGATTTCTACCAGTATTATGCCACCATGCTGGAGCCTTGGGATGGCCCCGCTGCCATCCTCTTCTCGGACGGCGACGTGATGGGCGCTGTGCTGGACCGCAACGGTCTGCGCCCCAGCCGCTATTACATCACCAAGGACGGCCGCATGATCCTGTCCTCCGAGGTGGGTGTGCTGGAATGCGAGCCGGATAATATTTTGGTCAAGGATCGTCTGCGCCCCGGCAAAATGCTGCTGGTGGACACCGTGAAGGGCGAAGTGGTGGACGACGAAAAGCTCAAGGAGTTCTACGCCAGCCGTGAGCCTTACGGCGAGTGGATCGACCGCAACCTTGTGGAGCTGGCCAGACTGAAAATTCCCAACGTGAAGGTGGAAAGCTACACCGGCGATCAGCTCACCCGCCTGCAGAAGGTGTTCGGCTACAAGTATGAGGATGTGAACACCATGATCCTCTCCATGGCCCGGGCAGGCGCAGAGCCTTCCGGCGCTATGGGCACCGACACCCCGCTTGCTGTGCTGAGCAACCAGCATCCGCCGCTGTTCAATTACTTCAAGCAGCGCTTTGCGCAGGTCACCAACCCGCCCATTGATGCCATCCGCGAAAAGGTGGTCACTTCCACCAGCGTGTATATTGGCGCACACGGCAACCTGCTGGAGGACAAACCCGAGAACTGCAAGGTGCTCAAGGTGCACAACCCCATCCTGACCAGCACCGACCTGCTCAAGATCAAATACATGAACGTGCCCGGCTTCAAGGTAGCCACGGTGTCCATCAACTACTATAAGAACACCAGTCTGGAAAAGGCCATCGACCGTGTATTTCTGGAGGTTGACCGCGCCTACAAGGATGGTGCAAACATCATCATCCTTTCTGACCGCGATGTGGATGAATACCACGTGACCATTCCCAGCCTGCTGGCAGTTTCCGCGGTTTCGCAGTACCTGATCCGCACCAAGAAGAGCACCGCACTGGCCCTGATCCTGGAAAGTGCAGAGCCGCGCGAGGTGCACCACTTTGCCGCTCTGCTGGGCTACGGTGCCTGCGCCATCAATCCCTATCTGGCGCATGAGACCATCGGCCAGCTCATCGACGAAGGCCTGCTGGACAAAGATTACTATGCAGCCGTGGAGGACTACGACAACGCCATCCTCAGCGGCATTGTGAAGATTGCCTCCAAGATGGGCATTTCCACCATCCAGAGCTACCAGAGCAGCCAGATCTTTGAGGCTGTGGGCATCTCCAAGGATGTCATCGACAAATACTTCACCGGCACGGTGAGCCGTGTGGGCGGCATTACCCTTTCGGACATTCAGGCCGATGTGGAAGCCCAGCACAACGCAGCCTTCGACCCGCTGGGTTTGGACATCAACATGGAGCTGGCCGACAGCGGCGCACACAAGTTCCGCAGCGGCAAGGAAGAACACCTGTTCAACCCCCAGACCATCCACCTGTTCCAGAAAGCCTGCTGGACGAACGACTACTCGGCTTTCAAGCAGTTCACCAGCACCGTGGACAATATGGGTGCTGACGGCGTGCATCTGCGCAGCCTGCTGGACTTCAACTATGCTCCTGACGGCGGCATCCCGCTGGAAGAGGTGGAGCCGGTAAGCTCCATCGTCAAGCGGTTCAAGGGCGCAGCCATGAGCTACGGTGCCCTGAGCAGTGAAGCCCATGAGACCATTGCCATTGCCCTGAACCGTCTGGGCGGCCGCAGCAACACCGGCGAGGGCGGCGAACCCGAAGAGCGCTACCACAGCGAGAGCAATTCCAAGATCAAGCAGGTGGCTTCCGCACGCTTTGGTGTAACGAGCAAATACCTCG
>NZ_FMFG01000026.1:4495-14350 GCF_900066275.1 uncultured Faecalibacterium sp.
GGCGGCGCACAGGTCATTCTGGTGTCCGGCTACGACGGCGGCACCGGTGCAGCACCGCGTACTTCCATCAAGCACGCTGGCCTGCCGTGGGAGCTGGGCATCGCCGAGACCCATCAGACCCTGATCCTGAACGGTCTGCGCACCCGCGTGCGCATCGAAAGCGACTCCAAGCTGCTCTCCGGCCGCGATGTTGCCATCAGCTGTATGCTGGGCGCAGAGGAGTTCGGCTTCGGCACTACCCTGCTGATGGCCGAGGGCTGCGTGATGATGCGTGTGTGCAATCTGGATACCTGCCCCATGGGCATCTGCACCCAGAACCCGGAGCTGCGCAAGAACTTCAAGGGCAAGCCGGAATACATCATCAACTACCTCACCTTTGTGGCCGAGGAGCTGCGCGAGTACATGGCAAAGCTGGGCGTGCGCACCATCGATGAACTGGTTGGCCGCACCGACCTGCTCAAGGTCAAGCCTGCCGCACCCGGCAGCCGCGCTTCCAAGTTGGATCTCGACTGCATCCTGCACAACCCTGCCATCGAGAACAGCAATGTTCACTTCGTGAAGGAGGACACCTACGACTTCCATCTGGAAAACACCCTCGATATGAAGGTGCTGATGAAGAAGTTCAAGCTCAGCAGCAAGAATGCCCAGAGCGTGACGCTGGATGTCTCCAACACCGACCGCGCCTTTGGTGCCATCTTTGGCAGCGAGATCACCCGCAAATACGGCAATACCCTGCCGGATGATGTTTACACCGCCCACTGTGTGGGTGCAGGCGGCCAGAGCTTTGGTGCCTTCATCCCCAACGGCCTGACGCTGGACCTTGTGGGCGACTGCAACGACTACATGGGCAAGGGCCTGTCCGGCGGCAAGATCGTCGTGCGCCCGCCCAAGGGCATCACCTTTAAGCCGGAAGAGAACATTATCACCGGCAACGTGGCCCTGTACGGTGCTACCAGCGGCAAGGCGTTCATTTCCGGCGTGGCCGGTGAGCGCTTCGCCGTGCGCAACAGCGGTGCCACCGCCGTTGTGGAGGGCGTTGGCGACCACGGCTGCGAGTACATGACCGGCGGCACGGTGGTGGTTCTGGGCCAGACCGGCAAGAACTTTGCAGCCGGTATGACCGGCGGCATCGCCTACGTGCTGGACGAGAACTGGGACTTCTACCAGCGCGTGAACAAGGAGACCGTCAGCCTGGAGCCTGTGGAGCACAAGTACGATGTTGCCACCCTGAAAGAGCTGATCCGCGAACATGTGGAGGCCACCGGCTCTCCCCGCGGCAAAGAGATCCTTGACAACTTCAGCGAATTCCTGCCCAAGTTCAAGAAAGTTCTGCCCTACGATTATGACCGTATGCTGCGTGTGATCGCATCCGTTGAGGAGCGCGGTCTGGACGGCGAGCAGGCACAGATCGAAGCATTCTACACGGTGCAGAAGAAGAAGTAAGGAGGGCAGCGTTATGGGTAAGACAACTGGATTTATCGACTATACGCGCAAAACCAGCACGGATGTTCCGCCGCTGGAACGCATTGAAAACTTTAACGAATTTCACGTCTGGCTCTCCCGCGAGGAGCAGCAGACGCAGGCAGCACGCTGCATGGACTGCGGTGTTCCCTTCTGTCAGGCCGGCATGATGATCGGCGGCATGGCCTCCGGCTGCCCGCTGAACAACCTCATCCCGGAGTGGAACGACCTTGTTTATCATGGCAAGTGGGAGCTGGCCATGCATCGGCTGATGGCCACCAACCGCTTTCCGGAGTTCACCAGCCGGGTGTGCCCTGCCCTGTGTGAAGCGGCCTGCACCTGCGGCGATGTGACCGGCAGCAGCGTGACCGTGCGCGAGAACGAGCACGCCATTATCGAAACGGCTTACGCCAAGGGCTGGCTGCACGCCGCACCGCCGCCCTCCCGCACCGGCAAGAGCGTAGCCGTGGTGGGCAGCGGCCCCTCCGGCCTTTCGGTGGCCGAATACCTGAACAAGCGCGGCCACGCCGTGACTGTGTTCGAGCGTGCAGACCGCGTGGGCGGCCTGCTGATGTACGGCATCCCCAACATGAAGCTGGACAAATCCGTCATCGAGCGCCGCATCAAGATCATGCAGGCTGAGGGCGTGGAGTTCCGCACCAACATGGATGTGGGCGGGGCTGTTGCCGCCGAAGAGCTGCTGAACGGCTACGATGCCGTGGTGCTGTGCTGCGGTGCCAAGAAGGCCCGCGACCTGAATGTGCCCGGCCGCGATGCAAACGGCGTGCACTTTGCCGTGGACTACCTGACCAGCGTGACCAGAAGTCTGCTGGACAGCCAGTTCGCGGACGGCAAGGCCATCGATGCCAAGGGCAAGAATGTTCTGGTGATCGGCGGCGGTGATACAGGCAACGACTGTCAGGGCACGGCCCTGCGGCAGGGCTGCACCGATCTGGTGGCACTGGAAATGATGCCGCAGCCGCCCAAGGAGCGTGCAGCCTCCAATCCGTGGCCGGAGTGGCCCCGTGTGCTGAAGGTGGACTACGGCCAGACCGAGTGTCTTGCAAAGTTTGGCAAGGACCCGCGCGTGTACCAGACCACCGTGAAGGAATTTTTGAAGGATGATGCAGGCAATCTGACCGGTGCTATCATCTCCTACCTGAAGCCGGAGCGGAACCCCGAGACCGGTCGTACCAGCATGGTGCCCACCGGTGAAGAATTTACCTACAACTGCCAGCTGGCGTTCATCGCCGCAGGCTTTACCGGCTGCGAAAGCTACGTGGCCGATGCATTTGGTGTGGAGCTGACCGCCCGCGGCAACGTGGCAGACCACAGCTTCAAGACCAACGTGGAAAAGGTGTTCGTTTGCGGCGATATGCGCCGCGGCCAGAGCCTTGTGGTGTGGGGCCTGCGCGAAGGCCGCGACTGCGCCGCCGAGGTAGACCGCTACCTGATGGGCTACACCAACCTCTAACTAAGCCATTCTCTTTCCTATCCTAAACAAGCAGAAGCGGGGGCCTTTGCAAGGCTCCCGCTTCTGCTTTTGTTTTTTTAGTCTGTATTGTATTCCGGTTCCGTGGGGGTAGGATCTGTTGTTTCCGGAGGGGCCGGCTCTGTCGTGGTGGGTTCGGTAGCGGCGGGTTCCTCCGGTGTGGCAGTGATCTGCACACTGGGGTCTGCCGCAATATACACGGTGATCACCGTGCCCACTTCCACCTTGGTGCCCGGCTCCTCGCTGGTACGCACCACGCAGCCGGATGCATAGGAGCCATCGTTCACCACCATAAAGCAGCTGGCCACAAGGCCCCTCGCTTCCAGTTCCTTTACCGCGCTATCCTGCGTAAAGCCGATGATATTGGGCATCTCGGCCATCTGCGGGCCTTTGCTCACCACTAGCCGTATGGTCTCCCCTGCCTTGAGCACAGTGTCCGCGCTCGGCTCCTGCTGGATGATCTGGCCCGCCGGGGCGGTATCGCTGTATTCCTCGGTGACGTAGAACAGATACATGCTGGTATATTCCCGGTTGTTCTGCACCTGCGTGTAGTCCATGCCAATAAAGTTCGGCACAAGGTTCTGCGGCACCATCACCTCGCTGCTGGCCGGTTCCGACTCCGCAGCCGACGCGGCAGGCTGGTGGATGTGCTGGCTCAGCACGCTCCACAGCGTGAGCAGAATAAGGATGGACAGCAGGATCACGATGCCCGCCAGCAGCGCTTTTAAGCTGAGCAGATGCTCCTTGCGTTCCGGCTCCGGCTGGGCTGTGCGCACCGGAGTCTCCGGCTTCATGGTGCGGGTCAGCTCGGCGGTGTATTCCTTGGAAGAAAGGGCCTGATACAGCTGCGGCACGGTCTGGATACGCTCCATGGGCCGCAGGCGCAGGCCCAGCTGCAGCACCTGCGAGACGTACAGCGGCAGGCTGCCGTTCACCGATTTTGCGCGTGGGTTGGAGTCTGCCACTATGCGCTGCGCTGCAGGCACCGGGGCCTGCCCGCACACCATGCGGTAGAACACGGCCGCAAGGCTGTATTCATCGGTATAGCGGCCCTCGAACTCTGCGGTGGAATACTGCTCCGGGGCGGAATAGCCTTCGTACAGCTGTTCGTGCAGGCCGCTGCCCGCCGTGCGCAGGCCCACCGTGGCATAGCCTGCCAGACGGCAGCGGTTGTTTTCCATCACGCGGATGTTCTCCGGACAGATGCCGCGGTGCACCAGACCGATCTTGTGCATGGCGGCTACGCCTTCAAACACCGGCTGCAGCATGGTGCAGGCATCGTCCGGGCGGATGGTGCCGGGGTGGTTTTCCAGCCACTGATCCAGCGGGGTGCCGCCCAGATTTTCCAGAATGGCGTAAACGCTGTTATTGGCTTCCACCACATCCAGCACGGCTTCCAGACCATTGGCCGGAGTGATGCGCTGGATGGAGCGGTACAGGTCCGCAAAATCCATGCGGGTGGTCTTGAACAGCACCTCACTGCCGGTCTTGGGCCGCAGGGTGCTTTCTGCCGTGCGCTCCGCCGTGAGGGTAATGGGCAGATATTCCTTGATGGTCACCCGGAAACGGCCCAGATTCTCTGCGCCGCGGTAGAGGATGCCCTCGCCGTCGATGCTCAGCATTTCCCCTACGGTGTAGCGCCCGGCCAGCACGGTGCCCACCGGCAGGGTGCCGCCGGGGTTGCGCCCGGCAAAGCTTTTGCCGCAGTGCGGGCAGCTTTGTGCTGCTCCGGGCAGCGGCTGCAGGCAGTATGGACACAGGCGTGTTGCTTCCATTGTGGTCTCCTTATACCGTTTTGCGCCGCAGCAGGCTCATGGGCGGCAGCTCCGGCGTGGGAATGGTGTATTTTTCCATGGCATGCGGGGTGCTCTCCACCCGTTCACCGGCTTCGTTTTCGATCCACTCAGGGTTCAGCGGAATGCTGCGGCCATCCGGGCAGAGGGCTTCCAGAGTGTCGCCCAGGCTCCACTTGCCGCGCTGCTGGCAGGAGGCAACGCCGTTCTCCCAGCCGTCCACCGTGCCCACAAACTCCCAATCGCGGATGTAAGTAGCGCTGTCGGTGGCCTGTCTGGCCTGCTCGCGGCCAAAGTAGAAGCCCGGCGAGTAGTGGCGGTGGCTGGTACGGGTAAGCTCCTCGTACACTTCAGCAGGCAGCTCAAAGTTGTCGTTGAGCGGGTCGGCCAGATAAGCGTCCAGCGCCCTGCGGTAGGCGACGGTAACGCTTGCCACATAGTAGAAGGTCTTGGCACGGCCCTCGATCTTCAGGCTGTCCACACCGGCCTTGCAGATCAGATCAAGGAAAGGCGCGGTGCACATATCATTGGCGTTGAGGATGTAGCTGCCGTTCTCGTTCTCGCCGATCTCGTACAGCTGGCCCGGACGGGTCTCCTCGCTGAGATAGTATTTCCAGCGGCAGGGCTGGGCGCACTGGCCGCGGTTCGCGTCGCGGCCCGCCATGTAGTTGGAAAGCAGGCATCGGCCCGAAACGCTCATGCACATAGCACCGTGCACAAAGGCTTCAATCTCCAGCTCCGGCGGTGTTTTATCGCGCAGGATCGCAATATCCTGCAGGGACATCTCACGGGCCAGCACCACGCGCTTTGCGCCCATGTTGTAGGCGGCGCGGGCCGCAGCCCAGTTGGTGATGCCTGTCTGGGTGGACATGTGCACATCGATGTCCGGTGCAAAGGTCTTGCAGGCATCCAGCACACCAAGGTCTGCCACGATAAAGGCATCCACACCGGCCTTGGCTGCTTCCTTGATGGCCTCGGGCAGGCGGTCGGCTTCCTCGTTGGTGGGCAGGGTGTTCATGGTCAGGTAGACCTTGCGGCCGCGGGCGTGAGCGTAGATGACACCCTCGGCCAGCTGTTCCGGCGTAAAGTTGGCCGGAGCAGACCGCATTCCAAATTCAGGCAGGCCGCAGTAAACGGCATCGGCACCGTAGTTGATGGCATAGCGCAGGCGTTCCAGATCGCCTGCCGGGGCCAGCAGTTCCGGGATTTGCAGCATAGTTCAAATTCCTCTCATTTTTCCGTATTCACAGTTTTGTTCACTTGTGCTGCCTTCTGGCAGTTTGCGTTGTGTTCGCTCAGGGTGCGGGCATAATAATAGCTGCCCTTGAGGTCGGTCACAAAGAAATAGGCATCCTTGGCCTCCTCATTGGGCTGGGGGGCCAGCGCTGCCCTGATGGCCGCAATGCCGGGGTTCGAGATCGGCCCGGCAGGCAGGCCCTTGCAGCTGTAGGTATCATACGCAGCCACGATATTTTCCGGGATATGATCCCAGCCGCCATAGTAGGGTGCCACCCAGTTCCAGAGGTAATTGTTGTCACTGTCGCTCTGGATATAGCTGGAGGTGTTGCTCTGCAGGCGCGGGTAGGGCGAATCCGCAGCCAGACGGTTGCGGAACACCTGTGCCACGTTCGAGTCCTGACTGTTGCCTGCTTCCTCCTGCACAAAGGATGCCAGTGTGATCAGCTGGGGCAGGGTCATATCCTGCTTTTTAAGTTCTGCATACATCTCATCGGTGATCTGTGCATCGAACTGGGCATAGAAGGTGGCTACATAGTTGTGCACGGTGTCGTCCTTTAAGAATTCGTAGGTCTCCGGGAAGAGATAGCCCTCGCACTTCATAAAGCGGTCCGGCGCGTCGGCATCGTCCGGCACGTACTGCCAGAAGGTGTATTCGCTGAAATCGCCCTCGTTGGCTTCCTTCAGGAAATCCTCGGCGCTGCACAGCCCGGCGGCTTCCATCTTCTGGGCAATGGCAATGGCCGTGGTTCCCTCTGGGATGGTCACGCGCACCGTTTCGGCCTTGGCGTAGGTGGACAGGACCGCAATAATGGCATCGTAAGAACAGGCGCTCTTCTGCAGGGTAAAATCGCCATACTGCAGCTTTGATGCCGCACCCTTTTGCCCCACATACCAGCGGAACAGATAGGCCGAGCGGATCACACCCGCATCCTTGAGCTTTTGCGCAATGACGGAAACGCCGCTGCCCTGCGGGATGCTCACCGTTACCTCCGTGCCGGGTCTGCCATTGCCGCTGATCTCGTTGTGCGCAAACAGCAGCGCCCCGCCAACGGCCAGCGCCAGCAGTACCACCAGCACCAGCAGGATCTTCCCTACACCGCCTTTTTTGCGGGTGTTTTTTTCGTGTGCCATAAGCACCTTCCTTTTATCTTAGTTTTCCAGCATCAGGCGCATGTAGCTTTCGGCTACATCAAAGGGTTCGGCATCAAAGCGGATCATGCCGTAGTCCTGCCGGGTGCCCTCGCCGAGGAACAGCGGCTGGGATGCGCCCACGGTAATGACCGCCTTTTCCACAATGACTTCCTTTTCGCGGGCGGCTTCCATCAGTACTTCGGCGGCGCGGTCATTGTCGGCCTGCAGCTCCACAAAGTAAAGCGTATCCTCCTTGCGGAAATAAATACCATAGCCGTGGGCGCTGGAAACGATGGTGGCACCGGAGGAGTACAGATCTCCCAGCACCACGGCCATGCGCTCCGGGGTCAGCTGCACAGTATCGGGCCAGAAGCGCTCCCGCAGCTCACACAGCTTTTTGGCGGTGACGGAATCAAACTCCGCCTGACTCCACAGGTTGCGTTCCACCTCGCGGGGAAGACAGCGCAGGGCGAAGGCCCATGCAAAGCCCTTATCCTGCAGCAGTGCGGCCTGCTCCGGGCTGGTGGGCACCGCCACTGTAAACCCTGCGCCGCGCAGCTTCTGCTGGGCACACAGATAGTCTACAAGGCCCGCCAGGATCAGGCTGCCCGCGCCGCACAGACCGTACAGGTAGGTGCCGCTGCGGCCCTGCAGCGTGACCGGCACAGCCAGCGCCACCGCGGCGATCTCGTCATTTTCCTCGGCCACATAGACGTTCTGCTCGCCTGCAAACTGCTCAATGGCCTTTTTGGCAAATTCTTCTGATTCATTGCGCTGGCTCTGCCATAAAGCCAGCACTGCCGGTTTATCTTCCGGCTGCATCAAACGATACATCTGTCAGGATGCCCCCTCTTATCGAAAATTATGTCAGCTGCTTCAACACGATCTCCTGCACTTCAGCCTGAATGTCTTCGATGCTGCGCATGTTGTCCCCGCTGGTGCAATGCACGACGGCCCAGCCAAGGTGCACGGCACAATACTCGGCGGCGCAGCGGCTGCGGGCAAGATACTCGGTATCCTTCTCGTGCACATCCTTCCTGCTCTCGTCGCCGTGGTAACGCTGGGTCATAAGTTTCTGGCTCACGGCGGGGTCTACCTGTAAGTAGATCACCTCATCCGGCGCAGGCAGGCCCAGCAGATGGAATTCAAAATCAAACAGCCAGCCGAGAAAACTCTCCCACTGCTCCGGCGGCAGCTTGGAGCACTGGTGCACCGCATTGGAGGTGGTGTAGCGGTCGGCAATGATGATGCCGCCATTCTCGTAAAAACTGCCCCAGTCCTTTTTGTAGCTGGCATAACGGTCCACCGCATAAAAGCTGGAGGCTGCATAGGCGTTTACATCGTCCGGGTGCTGGCCGAACTGCCCTGCCAGATACATTTTTACAAGGGCGCTGGAGTCGCTCTCATAATTCGGGAAGGTGATCTCCCGCACAGAAAAGCCCTGCTCCTTTAAATGTGCTTCCAGCAGCTTTGCCTGCGTGGCCTTGCCGCTGCCGTCCAGCCCTTCCAGTACGATCAGTTTTCCCTTGCTCATGCTTCGGCACCTTCTTTGATCGCGGCATATTTTGCACGCACCTCGGCTGTTTTGCCGCAGCACATCCTGCCTTCCGGGCAGGGGCCGGATACACAGGCCGGGCCGGACTTTGCAAAGATATGCGGTGCCACCGGGTACACCAGCTCAAACATTTTTTCGGCCAGCTCCCGGATCTCCCACTGGGCGCGGCTGCAGCAGCGCAGGTGGAAAAAGTTCTGCAGGCTGCGGGCATTCATGGTGACCACCATCTTGGTCTCGCAGGCGTTGGGCAGTACAAAGCGGGCATCCTCGTTGGCCTGCTTGCTGGCCTTGGCGCGGGCCTGCTTTTCCGGCATTCCTTCAGCCATCAGGCGGGCGGTGTGGCCTTCTTCCAGCTTGTGGGCAAGGTCGAGGTAGCGCTTTGCGTCCTCTTCCATGCTGGCAAGGAAAGCTTCCTTTGCTTCCGGGATGGCTTCGATCTCGGGCGGTACCACATAGCGGAAATCGTCCAGCCGCACATAGCGCTGGCTCTGCACACTGAAGGATGCAATGCGGTGGCGGGTGATCTGCGCCAGCAAAGTGCGGCTGACCCCCTCGATGCCAAAGGTGAAGCTGGCATGTTCAATGGGGCTGGCATGGCCCAGATCACTGAGCATGGTCAGGAACTTCGCGGTCTTTTCCTCGGTCAGGCCGTCCAGCAGGTCGGTGATGTGCGCATCAGAATAGCAGAGCTTTGCCGCTGCAGCCACCACCTTTTCCGGTTCCGGGGTATGTGCGATCAAACGAACAGTCATCATAAGTGTGTTATTCCTCCGCAGTGATTTTGGTCAGGGGCGCAAAATTGGCCATGGTCTTTTTAATGCCCACCTTTTCAAAGTTGATCTCCACGATCTGATCTCCGGCGGCAGGCTTCACAGCCACTACCTGACCGCGTCCGAACACCTTGTGCTCCACAAGATCGCCCGGCTCATAGTGTTTTGCGCCTTTTGCAGCGGTTTTTGCTGCCGGTGCGCCTGTAAAGGAGATTTGCTTTGCAGATTTTTTCTGCGTTGTTCCGTTAGAATATGCAGAACTGTAACCAGAGCCATATCCCGTACCTGCGCCGCTGCGGCCATAGCCGGAACCGTATCCGCTCTGGCTCTGGCCCCGGTTTGCATAGGCCGAGCCAAAGCCGCGGCCCTCGCCCGCGTTGTATTCGCGGTTCAGGTAGCCGCTGCGATTGCTAT
>NZ_FMFG01000026.1:14450-33408 GCF_900066275.1 uncultured Faecalibacterium sp.
CCTCCATGCCAATCAGGAACACATACGGAAATTCCAGACCCTTGGCGGAGTGGATGGTCATGAGCACCACCTGATCGGCGCTCTCGTTATAGCTGTCGATATCGCTGATGAGGGCGATATCTTCCAGATAGCCTTCCAGCGTGGCTTCCTCACCGTGCTGGTCGCAGTAGTTCTTGACGTTATTCACCAGCTGACCAAGGTTCTGCAGGCGGTCAGCCGCATCCTCGTGGCCCTTGGCTGCATCGGCTTCCAGCATGGCCTTATAGCCGGTCAGCTCGATCACATCGGCTGCAAACTCGTCCAGCGTGCGGGTCTCCAAAGAATCCTGCAGACGCTGATAGATCTGCCAGAACTTGAGCAGCGGCATTACGGCGCGGCTGAGCTTTGCATATTGGTCGGCATGGCCGATGATGTCCAGCATGCTCACGCCCTCCTGCGCGGCCAGATCGGCAATGACCTCCACGGTGGTGGCACCGATCTTGCGGGCAGGCTCGTTGATGATGCGGCGCAGGCGCACATCATCGCGGGGGTTCGCCACGATGGACATGTAGGAATGGATATCCTTGACCTCTTTGCGGTCGTTGAAGCGCTGGCCGCCCACGATCTTGTGGGGGATGCCTGCACGGGTAAAGTAGCTTTCGATGGGGGCCGATTGGGCGTTCATGCGGTAGAGGATGGCGTGGTCGGCCAGATGTCCTCCCTCTTTCAGGTGCTGGCCGATGACATCCGCGATGTGGCTGGCCTCGTCCTGCTCGTTCTCGGCGGTGTACACCTGCACCTTATCGCCCTCGCCATTGCTGGTCCACAGGGTCTTGCCCTTGCGCTCGGTGTTGTGCTGAATGACACAGTTCGCCGCGTTCAGGATATTGGACGTAGAGCGGTAGTTTTGTTCCAGACGGATGGTCTTGGTGCCTGGGTAAATGCGCTCGAAATTAAGGATGTTCTCAATGGTAGCGCCGCGGAAGCGGTAGATGCTCTGGTCATCATCGCCCACCACGCAGATGTTCTTTTCCGGGCCGGTGAGGAGGCTCACCAGACGGAACTGCGCCACACTGGTGTCCTGATACTCGTCCACCAGCAGATAGCGGTATTTGTTCTGGTAGAAATCCCGCACATCCTTGTGCTCGGCCAGCAGCTGCACAGTCTGGTAGATCAGGTCGTCAAAGTCGAATGCTCCGGCTTCCTTCAGGCGCTTTTCGTAGGCCGCGTAGATGCGGGCCGTCAGCGCGCCTTTGGTATCTTTTGCGGGGCTGGCAAGGGCCTGTTCCGGGCTGACAAGCTGATCCTTCCATCGGCTCATCTGGTTGATCGCAGCCTTGATGGGCAGGAACTTATCGTCCACATTCAGGTCTTTGTAGACAGCCTTCATCACACGCTGGGAATCATCGGTATCGTAGATGGTAAAACTGCGCGGGTAGCCGATCTCCTCCGCCCAGCGGCGCAGGATGCGCACACAGGCCGAGTGGAAGGTGGAAGCGAACACTTCGTCGCCCTCCTCGCCGCCCAGCATCCGGCGCAGACGCTCCTTCAGCTCCCCTGCTGCCTTGTTGGTAAAGGTGATGGCCATCACGTTCCAGCTGCGCACAGCGTTCTGGCGCAGCATCCCGTCCAGCCAGCTGGGGGCGGCAGTGCCGGTCATGATGGCGTTGCGCAGAGCCTTGATATCGTCCTCCGTGGCCGGGCGCGGTGTCTGTTTGGAGCCGTGGGCCGAGCCGAACCGGATGAGGTTTGCAATGCGGTTTACCAGCACGGTGGTCTTGCCGCTGCCTGCACCAGCAAGGATGAGCAGCGGGCCATCGGTGGTGAACACTGCCTGCCGCTGCATATCGTTCAGGCGGCCAAACTGTTTTTCGATATAGGTATCGCGCAGAGCGCAGAATTCCTGTGTGAGATCTGTTGCCATGGTTTCCCCTGTTCCTTTTATGTTTATACTATCAAAATACAGTATACCACATTTCAAAACGATTGAGAATAGCCGCCGCGTTCGCTCTGGCTATTTTCAGCGGAAAAAATATTTTTATAATTTGTAACTCCGAAAAGCCTGCGGGCTTTTCGGAGTTACTTTTTCACGAAAGAGGTCGTAGAGAAAAATTGCATCTGATAAAACAGCAGCCGTTTTTCGTTACGGCCTTTTTGTGAAAATGTGTTTGGAGCAGCCCGCAGGCTGCGACAAACACGAAATAAATAATATAATTTCCTTATTTTATGCCCAAAGCAAACGCGGCGGGCATTTCAAATCGTAAAACAAAAACCGCCCGGCAGCTCTTGCGAACCGACGGGCGGAAAAAATGCTTTTCAGAAAGCGCTTAGCTGAAAATGTTGATCAGGATACCAGCAGCAACGGCAGAGCCGATAACACCGGCCACGTTGGGGCCCATTGCGTGCATCAGCAGGAAGTTGGAGGGATTCTCGCTCTGGCCAACCTTCTGGGAAACGCGAGCGGCCATAGGCACAGCGGAAACGCCTGCGGAACCGATCAGCGGGTTCACCTGACCACCGGTCAGTTTGTACATCACCTTGCCGCACAGCACACCGGCAGCAGTGCCGAAGGAGAATGCGATCAAGCCCAGCACGATGATGAACAGGGTGCGGGTGTTCAGGAAGGTGTTTGCAGAGGTGGTGCAGCCAACGGACAGTGCCAGGAAGATGGTGATAATGTTCATCAGCTCATTGCCGGCAGTCTTCTGGATGCGATCCACAACGCCGCACTCCTTCATCAGGTTGCCCAGCATCAGCATGCCGACCAGAACAGCGGCATCGGGCACGATCAGAGAGACAATGATGGTGACCATGATCGGGAAGATGACCCTCTCGGTCTTGGAGACGGTGCGCAGCTGCTTCATCACGACGGTACGTTCCTTCTTGGTGGTCAGTGCCTTCATGATGGGCGGCTGGATCACGGGCACCAGAGCCATGTAGCTGTATGCTGCAACGGCGATGGAGCCAAGCAGCTCAGGTGCCAGACGGGAGGTAACGAAGATAGCGGTAGGACCGTCTGCACCGCCGATGATGGAGATAGCAGCGGACTGCTTCTGGGTGAAGTCCACCAGACCGGTAGCGGTCAGCAGACGAGCGCCCATGTAAGTACCGAAGATGCCGAACTGAGCGGCAGCGCCCAGCAGCAGGCTCTTGGGGTTGGAGATCAGGGGTGCAAAGTCGGTCATGGTGCCGATGCCCAGGAAGATCAGCGGCGGGTAGATGCCCAGCTTAACGCCCATGTAGAGCATATCGGCCAGACCACCGTTGTTCAGGATCTCCACCCACATGGGGTGTTCCAGACCGTCACCGACGAAATATTGCATGTGGATAACGCCGCTGCCGGGCAGGTTTGCCAGGATCATGCCGAATGCCATGGGCAGCAGGATCAGCGGCTCAAACTCTTTGACGATGGCCAGGTACAGCAAAAAGCAGCCCACGCAGATCATAACTGCGTACAGGTAGCCGCCCGGCTCGCCAAACTTCGCAAAGCCGGAGCTTTGGAAAATACCGACCAGAGTATCAATAAACTGTGTCATGCTCTTCCTCCTCTGTTAAAACGGTGCGGTGGTGTCGTTTACACCCGCATTGCCCCAGCCGTTCTTGCTGCGGCGCACAGCCTTGAGGGTGTACTTGCCGTTGCCCATTGCATGGATTGCTGCCATAATGGCGGCGATCACATCACCGGGAATGCCCTCTTCCACCTGAGGAGCGGGAGCAGCTGCGGCCTGCTGCACGGGTGCAGCGGGCTGTGCAGCGGGAGCCTTGGCGGCTTCCTTGGCAGCCTTCTTCTTTGCGTTCATCGAATCGAAGATCTTGCCTTCCAGCGTGATAATCGCCATCAGCAGGATAAGGATCAAGAACACCAGTACGATGCCGGTAATGGTAACGACCACGTCAAAACCTAAATCCATGGTTTTCCTCCTGTTTCTTGTATACTGCGTCCGATACAAGATCGTCAGCAGAAAATCAATTTGGGTACATTATACCTTATTTTCCAATTTATTTCAACAAAAATAGATATTTTTTCTTTTTGGCGCTTTTGTTCAGATTCATGGATAAATGGTGCAGCTTTGGTCATCTGCGGCCAATGCGGGGCGTTGCATCCAAAAAGCCGGTTTCCAGCTTGTCATTCAGGCCAAGGCTCATGGCAGTGCCCAGTGCCACACAGTTGACGGGATCGGGCGAAACCGTCACCTCCACCTTCAGCTCTTCGCTCAGGTATTCGGTAAGGCCGTGCAGCTGTGCACCGCCGCCGGTCAGCATGACACCATTGCGGAAGATATCGCCTGCCAGTTCCGGAGGGGTCTTTTCCAGTACCTGATGGGCCGCGGTGCCGATCTGCTCGCTGAGCATCATGACCGGTTCGTACAGGTCGTCCGTGGAAACATTCACACGCACCGGCAGGCCGGTGAGCAGGCTGCGGCCCTTGATCTCCATGGTCTCGTGGAAATCAGTCTTCTGGGGGCAGCAGGCCACGTTCTTTTTCAACTCTTCGGCGGTGCGCTGGCCAATGGCAACGCTGTACTTGTTGCGCACGAACTTGAGGATCTCTTCGTCGTAGTGGTTGCCGGCCACGCGCACGCTGGTGGCCTTGACCTTGCCGCCCAGAGAAAGCACTGCAATATCGGTGGTGCCGCCGCCGATATCAATGATCATGCGGCCCTCCGGCTGGGTGATGTCGATGCCGGAGCCAAGGGCAGCGGCAATGGGTTCGTCGATCAGGTACACCTGACGGGCACCAGCGGCCACCACAGCCTCCACCACGGCATCGCTTTCAATGCCGGTAATGGCGGCGGGCACACAGACGGCCACGCGGGGCTTGACCATATGGGAGCTGTACACCTGCTTGACAAAACGGCAGATCAGCTCACGGGTCATAGTATGGTCACTGATCACACCGTCCTTCAGCGGGAAGATGGCAGAAATATAGTTCGGGGTGCGGCCCACCATAGCAAGGGCCTTATCGCCTGCTTCCAGCACGGTCTTCTTGCGGGTATCCATTGCCACAACGCTGGGCTGGTTGAGCACAACGCCCTTGCCCTCCTGCGCAATGATAATGGTAGTGGTACCAAGATCGATACCGATATCGTTCTGTGCCATAAGTTCTCTTTTTCCTTTCTTTGGTTCCTCTATCGAAACAACGGCCTGTTGATGCAGGCCGGAAATCATACCAGTCTACAGTATAGCATAGTTGCCGTAAAAAGTATACCGGTTTTGGCGCAATGCAGCATTGTCACCGTTCACTCCGTCCCGCCTGCGCTCGCCAGACCACCAGCGTGAGAAGCCCTCGCACTTCCCGTCGGGCTTTGCTGTCGATTCCAATTGCAGCCTGCACTTTAGACATGGCTTCGCGCATCTTTCCGGAGCGAACGGTGCCGATGCCATCAGGACGGCAGATAGTTTCTCCAGCGAATGACCGGGAAGTGGGGCCCCGATACGAAGTATTGGGGCGGAACCGTGGGTTCCGGGCTGTTCGCGGAGAAAGCTATCTGCTGGCCTGCCCTATTCTGCTTCCATCTGTTCCGGCGGCAGCTCTGCCTGCAAAAGATAGGCAAGGCCGCTGTAGCGCAGGTTCTGGCGGATGTTGCCCATCATGCGGTTCACAACGTCCCTGCGGCCCGCCACGATGCACAGCTTCCGTGCACGGGTAACGCCGGTGTAGAACAGGTTGCGGTAGCACAGCCGCGGCGGCACCTGCGCCACCGGCAGGATCACCGCCGGGAACTCGCTGCCCTGACTTTTGTGTACCGTGATGGCATAGGCGATCTCCAGCTCGCCCAGGTTCTCTGCCGGGTAGACCAGCCGCTTATCATCCATGCGCACCACCATGGAGCGATCCCGCGTGTTGATGCTCTCCACAATGCCGATGTCGCCATTGTAGGCACCCACGCCCTGCTCCCCGCCAATGCGGTTCCAGATGATCTCGTAATTATTGCGCACCTGCATCACCTTATCGCCCACGCGGAACACCCGGGCGGCGCTTTGCAGCTGGGGCTTGCCCGTCTGTTCCGGATTCAGCAGGTTCTGCAGTTCCACATTCAGTGCCTGTGTGCCGGTAGGGCCAAGCTTGGTGGGGCACAGTACCTGAATGTCCCGGATCGGATCGAAGCCGTAGCTGCGCGGCAGGCGGGTGGTGACCAGATCACACACCAACCGCTGGGCCGCATCGCCGTCCGATTCCAAAAAGAAGAAGTCGTCGGTCTTACCGCCCTTCTGCAGCGGTTCACCTGAGATGATGTGGTGGGCGTTCTCCACGATCAGGCTGCGCTTTGCCTGCCGGAAGATCTCGTTCAGGCACACGGTGGGCACCAGCCCGGAGCGGATGATCTCGCCCAGAATATTGCCGGGGCCGACGCTGGGCAGCTGGTCGGCATCACCTACCATGATAATGCGGCAGCTGTAGCGCAGCGCTGCGATCAGGGCCTGAAACAGCTTCACATCCACCATACTCATTTCGTCCAGAATGACCACATCGCACTTGAGCAGGTTCTTGTCGTTGTGGATAAAGCTGACCACGCCGCCGGTGTAGTCCACTTCCAAAAGACGGTGGATGGTGCTGGCCTTGCGGCCGGTCAGCTCACTCAGCCGTTTAGCCGCGCGGCCGGTGGGCGCACACAGGGCCACCCGTTCCGCCTGATCTTCCAGCAGCTGCAGAATGGCGTTGACGGTGGTGGTCTTGCCGGTGCCGGGGCCGCCGGTGAGCACAAGGCAGTTCTCGGTCATGGCTTTGCGGATGGCTTCCTTCTGCAGGGGCGCATAGGCAAAGCCCTGCGTCAGTTCCAGAATTTGAATGTTTTTATCCAGCCCGTGGGCGGTATTCTTGCCCCGTTTTGTCAGCATGGCAAGCCGGGCAGCAATGTCCTCCTCGGCTTCCAGCAGGTCGGGCAGATAAATATACGGTGTGCCGTCAAACAGCTTCACCCGCAGTTCTTCGGTGCGGATGCACTCGTCCAGCGCAGCAGCCAGCTTTTCCGGCGGCTGATGGATAAAATTGGATGCCGTTTCCAGCAGCTGGGTGCGCGGCAGGCAGGTGTGGCCGTTGCCCGCGTTGTGGCGCAGGGTGCGCAGCAGGGCCGCTTCCAGCCGCTGGGCGCAGTCGCCTTCCATGTGGTAATACTGGGCAATGCTGTCCGCGTGGCGGAAATCCAGCTGCAGCGGTTCGCCGCAGAGCAGATAGGGATTTGCCGCAATGGCCTGCATGGCCCCGAGGCCGAAGGTACGGAACACCTCCATCGCGCGGCGCGGGCTGATCTCGAACTGCGCCAGATAGGCGATCAGCTCCCGCATCCCAAACATCCGCTTGAACTCCTGCTGGATGCGGTCGGCCTTGTCCGCCGAGATGCCGGGCACCTGCGTGAGCCGGGCCGGGTCGTTGGCGATCACCTCCAGCGCCTCGGCACCGAACAGGTCGATGATCTTATCCGCCGTCTTGGCCCCGATGTACGGCAGTGACCGGCTGGCAAGGAAGGCGTACACCGCTTCCAGATCCTTTGGCATGTCGGTCTCGCACTCCTGTGCGTGGAACTGGCGGCCATAGGTGGCGTGGTTCTCGTAGCGGCCGCGGCAGACCACGCTTTCGCCCGCGTGCAGTTCACCCACAATGCCGCACACCACCGTGACCACACCGCCGCCGGACACCTCGAACACCATATAGCCGTTGTCGGTGTTCTCGTAGATGATGTCCTCCACGGTGCCCTCGATCTGTTCCAGCTGCTGCTCTGCCATGCGCTCACCTCCTGCCAAATTACACAATCATAAGTAGTATAACGCTTTTGGCGGGATTTGTAAATCATCCGGGCAGACTGCAGTGCAGCCCTACCGTGGAGGATCAAGTGCGCAAGTTTAAAATTATAAGCATACATACGTTCTATTTTGATTGTTTATCAGGTTGCGCAAGTTCTACTTCGTGCGCAAGTTCAAACTTATGCAGCCTTTGGAACTTACGCAGCTTGCCGAAGTTACTTTTTAATCGTTGTATCGTTTAAAAGTTTAAACTTGCTCAGATAACGCTCCTACAGTAGCACCTGATAAAGTTCCCTGAAACCAAGGGCTGGGAGTTTCTCCAGCGAATGTCCGGGAAGTGGGGCCCCGTGCGTAAGCACAGGGGCGGAACCGTGGGTTCTGCAACTGCAACGACCGCCGCCAATGGCGGAAACAGGGAGTTGCCGTTGGGGCCGCGGCCAGCGAGACGCAAGCGAATGCGACGCGGCTGCTGGGTGCCGCAACCCGTCGCTGTTCGCGGAGAAAGCTCCCAGCACGCGGCCTACTCTACAGCCCGAACAGCAAAAAAGCTCCCCTTTGCAGGAGAGCTTGCGAACATTCTTTAAGCGTTTGCGGTGCGGGCATCGTGTTCCTTCTCGATGTCCTTTTCCTTCTGCAGGCGTTTGCGCACCACAAAGTAGGCCGGAATGAGGAAGAAGCAGGCAAAGAACCATGCCACCGGGCTTGCGATGCAGGCCGCAAAGTAGCCCCACAGCGGCACGAACCAGAAGCCCACCATGGCGCGGGCGATCATCTCGGCCACACCGGCAAACATGGCAAGGCCGGAGAAGCCCAGACCCTGAATGGTGTAGCGGTAGATAATGAGCACCGCCAGCGGGATGTAGAATACGCTGTTCCAGAAGATGAAGCTCTGGGCATTGGCCATGATGGCGGTCTCGCTGGCATCCAGGAACAGGCCGATGAGCAGCTTATCCGTCACGCGCAGGATGAGGAAGGAAGCCACACTGTACACGCAGCCGATGCCGAGGGCGGTGTACACACCCCGGTCCACACGGTTCAGGTCCTTTGCGCCCATATTCTGGCTGGCATAGGTGGTCATCGCTGTGCCGATACTCTCCAGCGGCACGCACAGGAACTGCGCCGCCTTGCCGCCGGCGGTCTGCGCGGCCACGATGTCGCTGCCCAGACCGTTCACCGCGCCCTGCAGCACCACGCTGCCAATGGCAGTGATGCTGCACTGCAGGCCCATGGGAATGCCCATACTGCACAGCTTTGCGCAGTGGGTCAGGCTGAAACAGCCCTCTTCCCTGCTCCAGCGCAGCTCCGGGTAGTGGCGCAGGATGTACAAAAGACTGCCCAGACCCGCCACAGCCTGACTGACCACAGTGGCAAATGCCGCACCGAATGCCCCCATATGGAACATGATGATGCACACCAGATCCAGCCCGATGTTCAAAAAGCTTGCCACCAGCAGGAAATACAGCGGGCGCTTGCTGTCGCCCAGTGCACGCATCAGGGCGCTGGTCACATTATAAAGCAGAGTGAAGGGGATGCCTGCAAAAATGGTGCGGATATAGATATCCGCAAGGTCGATGATGTTTTCCGGGGTGTTCGTCCACACCAGCACCGAGCGGGTCAGCGCCACAGTGACAATGGTCAGCACCACCGCAAAGAAGATGGACAGCCACACGGTATTGGCGGTGTAGCGGCGCATCTCCCTGTAGTCCTTTGCGCCGAAAGTCCACGAGATGGGGATGGAAAAACCGCAGGCGATGCCGTTCACAAAGCCCAGCACCAGATAGTTCAAACCGCCCACGCTGCCCACAGCGGCCAGCGCTTCCACGCCTACAAAGCGGCCCACGATGATGGTATCGGCCAGATTGTAGAACTGCTGGAACAGGCTGCCCAGCATCAGCGGCACCGCAAACGCAAGGATCAGCTTGAGCGGACTGCCTTGGGTCATATCCTTTGTCATAGTATAAAATCCTCCTGCCACACTGGGAACCGGCTTGATGTCGTGATTTTTGCCGTGAAAAACGCCCTGCCGGAAAGGGGCAGGACGTCGTGTACATTCATGAATGATATTATAGTGGAGTGACGCAGGATTTACAAGATTTGCATTGCATCAACATTTACGAATTTTTGCCGCAAGAATTGGTGATTTTGCTTATTCCGAGTAATGCGCAAGGAACTGTTTGGTGCGCTCCTCCTGCGGGTGCTCAATGAGCTGCTTGGCAGGGCCTTCCTCCACCACCACGCCGCCATCCATGAACATGATGCGGTCGGCCACGTCACGGGCAAAGTGCATCTCGTGGGTGACGATGATCATGGTGGTCTTGCGGTCGGCAAGGTCGCGCAGGACGCGCAGCACCTCGCCGGTCAGCTCCGGGTCGAGGGCCGAGGTCGGCTCGTCGAAGCAGAGAATGTCCGGGTGCAGAGCCAGTGCGCGGGCAATGGCCACGCGCTGCTGCTGACCGCCGGAAAGCTGGTGCGGGTAGTGGCCTGCCCGGGCAGAAAGGCCCATCTGGGCCAGAAGTTCCTGTGCCTGCTGTTCCAGCTCGGCATGGATGGCCTTTTTGTTGGCCTTGTAGTCCGGGCGCTCCTTCGCCAGCAGTTCACCCGCCAGCATTACGTTCTGCAGGGCGGTGTACTGCGGGAAGAGGTTGAAGTTCTGGAATACCAGGCCAAAGTGCAGCCGCTTTTTGCGGATCTCGCTCTCGCGCTGGGTGGCGGGGTCGGCAGCATCCCACATGGTCTCGCCGTTCACCTTGATGATGCCGGTGTCCGGCCGTTCCAGAAAGTTCAGGCAGCGCAGCAGGGTGGTCTTACCGGAGCCGGACGAGCCGATGATCGCCAGCGCTTCGCCCTGTTCCAGCGTGAGTGAGATATCCTTGAGTACTTTGGTATCGCCAAAGTTTTTGCCGATGCCGGAGGCTTCAAGCAGTGCCATGATCTAATTTCCTCCCTTTCATCAGCGGAAATAATCCAGTTTCTTTTCGGCCCAGCCAAACAGCAGGGTGAGTGCACCCACGAACACCAGGAAGAAGATGGCAGTGGAGAACAGCGGCCAGATCAAGCCCTTTGCGCTGTACTCCTTGGCCATCATGATGATCTCCTTGTTGGCAATGGTGTTTGCCAGCGAGGTATCCTTGACGAGGGTGATCACCTCATTGCCCATGGGGGCCAGAATGCGCTTGACCACCTGCAGCAGCGTCACCTTGAAAAAGATCTGGGTCTTGGTCATGCCCAGCACCTGACCGGCCTCGGTCTGGCCCTTGGGAACGGCTTCGATGCCGCCGCGGTAGATCTCGGAGAAGTAGCAGGCGTAATTGATGGCAAAAGCCACCACCGCCGCCACCATGCGTCCGCCGGAGCCGGAGGGCCAAGGGTTATTCATGCCCAGCAGGCCGGGGCCAAGGTAGATCACGATGATCTGCAGCATCAGCGGCGTGCCGCGGATGACCCACACGAAGGTCTTTACCGCGCCGGAAAGCGGCTTGCACCGGCTCATGGAGCCGAAAGCCACCACCAGACCCAGCGGCAGCGCAAACAGCAGGGTCAGAGCGAACAGCTCACAGTTGAGCAGAAACGCGCCGGAAAGGCGACTCAGAATCACAGACACAAGAACACACCCATCAATCCGTTTTTTGAACTTCTCCCGTCACCTTCGGTGACAGCTCCCTCAATGAGGGAGCCTCACGCATATCGGCAACAAAAAGCCTCTCTCACCGAGGGAGGTGGCATCGCGCAGCGATGACGGAAGGAGTAATTACATTCTTATAGAACTCAGTCGGCCAGAGCCAGATCGTACTTGTCGGCCAGAGCCTGCATGGTGCCGTCAGCCTTCAGCTCATCAAAGGCGGCATCCACAGCTGCGGCGGTATCGCTGCCCTTGCGGAAGGCCACGCCGTACTCTTCAGCGTTCAGCTCGTCCACGATCTTCAGGCTTGCATAGTCGGTGCCCTCACCGATCATGGCGTTGGCCAGAGTCAGATCCAGCACAGCGGCATCAGCAGTGCCTGCGGCAACTTCCATCAGGCAGTCGGTCTGCACGCTCTTGGAGACGTAATCGGCCTGTGCAAGGTTCTCGTCGCCCTCAATGGCGGCTTCACCGGCAGAGCCAGCCTCGGCAACCACGGTCTTGCCCACCAGATCCGCAGTGGAGCTGTAGTCGGTGCCGTCCTTCACGACCACGACCTGTGCGTTCTTGGCGTAGGCCTTGGTGGTTGCGGCGTTGGCCATGATGTCATCGGTCAGGGTCATACCGTTCCAGATGCAGTCGATGCTCTTGGCATCCAGCTCCACCACCTTGGTATCCCAGTTGATCTCCACGAACTCCGGCTCGACCCCCAGCTTTTCGCACACGGCAGTTGCCAGCTCGGTATCAAAACCGGTAAAGTTGCCGTCGGCATCGGTGTAGTTCATCGGCTCATAGACGGTGTAGCCAATGACCATCTTGCCCTTTTCCTTGATGTAGTCCAGATCGCTGGCTGCGGTCTCGGAGGCGGCTGCGCTCCCGGATGCAGAGGCAGAAGATGCCACGGTGGAAGTGGATGCGGCACCGCCGCAGGCGGCAAGGCTCAGTGCCATGGCACCAGCCAGAAAAGCAGAGACAAGACGTTTCATAAAAGGTTCCTCCCCTTTTTGTTTCCCAAATGTGTTCCCTCTCGGTTTAGCATTTTATCATGCTAAAGTGTTAAACTGTGACTATAGAATAGCGCGTTTGCAGCCATTTGGCAAGAGGAAATGCAAAAGTTAGTGCAGTTCGTCTTTTTTCAAGGCTTTTCTGCGCCAGTTCTTTGGTCTAGTTGCACAAAGAAAAGAGGAAAAGCTTTGCGCCTTTCCTCTTTTCTCCGCTTTACTCTTCCGCAAACGCCGCCAGCGCAGCCTTCTGCAGCTCCGTCACCGAGATGGTGCACAGTGCCGCAAGGTCGGCATCCGAACCATCGTCCGGGATGCCTGCGATCTCAGTACGGGTCTTGCCCTTCAGGTAATCGCACCAGCCCTCGCTGTGCTCGTACCATTCCTTGTCCAGACTGGATGCCCCGCGCATCCCGTAGCTGTCGCCCAGTTCCACCTTGGTTTTGACCATCTCCGGTGCCGACACCGTACCATCCGCGCCCACGGTAAGGGCAGGCTCTGCCACATCCGCCACTGCACCGGTCACACGGCCGTCAGCATCCAGCGTCAGGGCTGCCACTGTGATGTCCACCTGCGCGGTCACATCGTGGTCATCGTCGGCGGTCAGTTCCTTGGTGTCATTGCGCACTGACACGCCCAGCACAGCGCGGTCGCCGCGGGCCGAGCCGACTGCCTTTGCATTCTCGCAGGCGCGCACCACAGCATCCCGATAGCCGTCCACCGCAATGGTGCAGGTGGAGAGCAGGTCAGCATCCTTCGGCTTGCCGTCATCGTCGGTGGCAAGCTTCTTCACCTCATCCGGGGTTTTGCCGGTAAGATAATTGCCAAAGGCATCCGCCTGCTCTGCCCAGCCCTTTTTCAGCGAGGACACCGCCGCCAGCGGGTAATCGTCGCCCTTCTGGCGCTTGGTGCGATCGTCGGTGGGCATCGTCACCTTGCCAGTGCTGTCCCCCGTGACCGAGATCTCCACCTCGTCCAGCATCACATCTGCCACCCTGCCCTCGGCATCCAGCAGAACGGCAGCTGCGATGGTATCGATCTTGCCCGCGCGTTCCTGATCAGACGCTTCGGTCAGGATGCCAAGGCCGGTGCGGTATGCAGCGTTCTGGCCTGCCTGCCCCGTCTGCGATGAACTGCCGCCCATGTTCGTGCTCATGCTGCCGGAGGAACCGGAATCGCTTCGACTGCAGGCGGTCAGGGACAGAGCTGCCGCCAGCGTGCAGCCCAGGATCATGCGAGGTATCTTTTTCATTATAATAAAACGCTCCCTTTCCTGCCCCCATCGTAAAGGGGCTTTTGGGCTAGTTTACCCGGAAAAGGAACGTTTTATAAAACGGAACTCCTTCCGTCTGCTCACTTCGTTCGCATCCACCTGTTCCCCTTGCATCCACCTGTTCCCCTTTTTGTCACTTACGTGACATCTGTTCCTCTCTTTGTCACCTGTGGTGACATTTCTCCCCGGCGCGGGGAGAATCTGTCCCGGCCGGGGGAAGTCTGTCTCCCGGAGGGAGGCTTTGGCAGTGCAGAAAGCTTTTCTTCTTCGCCAGAGGCTCCCTCTCCGAGGGAGCTGTCACCGGAGGTGACTGAGGGAGTTTCTTTACATCAAGGGGCTCAGCAGCCGCAGCACACTGTCCAGCACCGTGCCGGGCAGGCTGGTGCGGCATTCCGTCACCTGTATCTCGCGGCACTGCGGCAGCGTGGCCCGTACATCGTCCCGCAGAACTGCCACCTGACTGTTCTTTTGCAGCAGTACACCGCACTCAAAGTGTAGGAACAGGCTGCGGTAGTCCATGTTGATGCTGCCCACTACGGCAGTTACATCGTCGCTTACCCAGCACTTGGCATGCAGAAAGCCGGGCGTATATTCGTAAATGCGTACACCTGCCCTCAAAAGCGGCAGATAGTACGACCGGCTCAGCCGGAACACCAGCTTTTTGTCCGGGATGCCCGGCAGCACCAGCCGGATGTCCACCCCGCGCTTGGCCGCGTTTTTCAGTGCGTCCAGCATTTCCTCACCCACGGCAAGATAGGGCGTGTAGATATAAACATACCGCTGTGCCTGCGCAAGGATGTTCAGGTACACCGTCTCGGCCATCGGTTCCTCGTCCAGCGGGCTGTCCGCGTAGGGCTGCACGATGCCGTCCGATACCGGCGTCACCAGCGGCATGGGACGAAATGCATCATAATCCGTCTCGCTGGGGCGGAAGGCGTTCCAGAAGTTGAGGAACATCACCGTAAAGTTCCACGCGGCATCGCCTTCCACACGCAGGGCTGCATCCTTCCAGTAGCCAAAGCGCTGCTCCGCATTGATATACTCATCCGCCAGATTCACGCCGCCGGTGTAGGCCACCGTACCGTCAATGACTACGATCTTGCGGTGGTCGCGGTGGTTCATCACCAGCGAGAGCAGCGGCACTACCGGGTTGAACGGGATGCAGCGGATGTGCGCCCGCTCCATGCGCACGATGAAATCGGCGGGCAGACCCAGCAGACTGCCAAAATCATCGTAGATCAGGCGCACATCCACGCCCTGCGCAGCCTTGCGGCGCAGGATCTTTTCAATGCCGTTCCACATGCAGCCGTGGCTCACGATGAAAAATTCCAGAAAGATGCTCTTTTCAGCCTTTTCCAGATCGGCCAGCAGCTGCGGATACATGGCTTCGCCGCAGGCAAAATACTGCGTGCGAGTGTTCTGCCACGCCGGATAGGGGCCGTACTTTGCCACATATCGGCTCTGCCCCTGCTCGCGGGCATCCAGACCTTCCAGCACACCCGGCTCCTGTACAAGGTCTTTTTTGTGGGCATCCTCCACCGCCTGCATTTTCAGGCGCAGACGCTTGGCCGGGCGTTTGTTGCCAAAAGCCAGATACAGCGCACCGCCCAGCAGCGGCAGAATGCCGATCAGCGCGATCCAGCCCACCTTGTAGGCGCTGTTCTCATCCTTGCGCACAAGGTACAGGACGATGAGCAGGCTCAGTGCGTTGAGCAGGCCGTTCACCCACACGCGGCCCGTGCCGGTGGTGATGGCAAACGCCACCCAGCACAGCCACAGCAGCTGCAATGCCACCAACACAACCGTGATGGTGATGCGGTTCAGAATGCGGCTGAAAAAGCGCACGAACGGTGAACGAAAAAGCATGGGCCTGCCCTCCTTTCCCATTTATAATTATGTGTAAGTATAGCGCGGTTTTACAACTTTTTCAAGTTTTGCGCTGTTCAAAAAAAAGCAAGCCAGACCCGCAGGCCCGGCTTGCTTGCAATATCAAAAACTCTTTTACTCTGTTTTTCCGTCCTCATAGCCCACCATCAGGCCGCCCTGCTCAGCGTAGTAGCTGCACAGGCCGCCGCACTCGGCCACATCCACCTGCGCCCCTGCAAACACCGCGTGGATCATCAGCTTCAGGCGCTTGGCCGCTTCCGGGTTATCACAGTGGGCAATGTGCACTTTGCCATCGGTAAAGCCGTGATCCTTCAATTCCAGCACGATGCGCTCCAGTGCACCGTGCTCGCCGCGGGTCTTGCACAGCACTTCCAGCTCGCCGCTCTCACTGGCCTGACCAATGACCCGGATGCCCAGCATCCGTGCCACAGCGGCAACAGCAGGCTTCACACGGCCATTGCGGGCCAGATTGGCCAGCGATTCCAACGAAAACAGCAGATGTGTGTGCTTGTGGTAAGCCAGGATCGCCTCGCAGATCTCGTCAAACTCCATCCCGATCCGGACGAGATCCCGCAGACGCTCTGCCAGCAGACGCAGCTCCGGCCCGGCGGACAGGCTGTCCAGAACAAAAACACGGGCCTCCGGGTGCGTTTCCTTGTATTCTTCCGCTGCCAGCAGTGCAGCATTGTAGCTGCCGGACAGTGTGCCCGTGATGGTGGCAACAAAGATCTGCTCCGCACCCTCATAAGCAGCCAGCCAGTCTGCCACATTGGGGCAGGAGGTGCTGGTCTTGCCCTTGTAAGTACGCAGAGACCGGGCCATGCCCACAGCATCCAGAGTACCGTCATCCAGATATTCCTGTTCATCCGTGATGATCTTCAACGGCACACAGGCAAAATCCACGCCCGGCAGGGCATACAGGCTGGACGAAGAATCCACAACGATCTTGGTTTTCATAAAATGCACGCTCCAAATCTATTTTGTGATAGCAGGTCATTTTTTTATTTTCCGTGCCTTACACGCACTTCCGCCTGCATGGTTTTTTCGGTTCACTGCAGACATCATAGCAGTTTTTCAAAAACCTGTCAAGGGATTTTATGCATTCTTTCAAAAGTTTTAAAAATCCGTTGACCAGAGAACCGATTTGCGCTATAATACCGCCAGAAAACCATTTTCTGTATCCCGCGCAGCCCTGCTGCACCAACCTTAGAAAACTGCTTACGATATGAAAACTGAAACCAAATGCCGCGTTGCGGCCTGCGCCGCCGGGTTTGCCCTGCCCCGGTACGCCGATCTCCCGCAGATGGGGCTTTATCTTGACCAGACCGTGCAGTACGTCAACAGCTATTTCCGCACCTTCTGCGGCGTGGAGCTCACCTCTTCCATGGTCAGCAACTACGTTAAAAAGGGCATTTTGTCCCACCCGGTGCGCAAGAAGTACGCCCGCGATCAGATCGCATCCCTGATGTACATTGCAGTCTCCAAAACGGTGCTCTCAATGGAAAACATCGATGCCCTGTTTAAAATGCAGCGGGCGCACTGTTCCGCCGGGGCAGCTTACGACTACTTCTGCGACGAGATGGAAAACTGCCTGCCGTTTGTATTCGGCTGCACCAGGGAGATCCGCGACCTTGCCGTGGATGCCGCAGATGAAAAGCTGCTTCTGCGCAGCACGATCCTTGCAGCGGCAAACAAAATGTACTTGGACTGCTGCTTCAACGCCCTGCGGCAGGAGGAAAATCTCTGGGATACCATTCTGCCCGATCTGGCGTAAGAACACAAAAAAGGCCGTGCCTCCACAAAAGGAAGCACGGCCTTTGCATTTTATACGTTCAAGATCAGGTATCCTGCAGCTCCCCGCGGCTTGCAGCCTTGAGGTATGCGAAGATGAAACCGTCCAGATCGCCGTCCATCACGGCATCCACATTGCCGGTCTCGTAGTTGGTGCGGTGATCCTTGACCATGGTGTAGGGCATGAACACATAGCTGCGGATCTGGTGGCCCCATGCGATCTCGTTCTGCACGCCCTTGATGTCGTCGATCTTATCCATGTGCTGCTGCTTTGCGATCTGATACAGCTTTGCCTTCAGCATTTCCATGGCGTAGTCACGGTTCTGGAACTGGCTGCGCTGGGTCTGGCAGCTGACCACGACGCCGGTGGGCTTGTGGATCAGACGCACAGCGGAAGAGGTCTTGTTGATGTGCTGGCCGCCTGCACCGGAGGAACGGTACACCTGCATCTCAATGTCCTCGGGGCGGATATCCACCTGAATGGTGTTATCCAGCTCGGGCATCACTTCCAGCGAAGCAAAGCTGGTCTGGCGGCGGGCGTTGGCATCAAAGGGCGACACGCGCACCAGACGGTGCACACCGTTCTCGCTCTTGAGCAGGCCGTAGGCGTTGGCACCCTTCACCATCATGGAGGCGCTCTTCATGCCGGCTTCATCACCGTCCTGATAATCCAGCACCTCCACGGTCATGCCGTGGTTGGAAGCCCACTTGTTGTACATGCGGTACAGCATTTCGGCCCAGTCCTGTGCCTCGGTGCCGCCGGTACCGGCATGGAAGGTCAGGATGGCGTTGCTGTGGTCGTACTCACCGTTCAGCATGGTCATCAGCTGCAGCTCATCCACTGCCTTGCCCACAGCGTTCACAGACTCCTCTGCTTCGGGGATCATGGCGGGATCGTATTCTTCATCCAGCATTTCCAGCATGGTCTCGGCATCATCGTACAGGCCCTGCAGCTTTTCAAAGCGGCTCAGCTTGCCCTTCAGGTCGCCCACTTCGTCAAAGACCTTCTTGCTCAGATCTGCATCATCATAAAAGCCGGGGCGGCTCATGGTGTGCTCCAGCTCCTGCACGCGCTTGCGGGAGGCATCAATGGCAAGGGCTTCTTCCAAGTCCTTGACCGCCTTGCCATAATCGGCAAGCTGCACCTTCAGTTCGTCAATCGTGATCATTCTCTAAATCCCTCTCGAAATGATAAATAAGATAAAGTCCTTTGTACTTGCCAAAAGACACAGTTTATACACAGATACTTCATTAGTATACCGAGAATCTGTGCTAAAGTAAAGGGGTAAATGGATTATCCTGCTGGAATTTTGAAGATTTTCACCTTTTCTTTTCTCTTTCAGGGGAGTATAATACCAGTATGAACCATACAACAGGAGGAAATCATGCCGAAATATTATGGCTGTCCCTGTGAAGGCTGCGGCAGACCGCTGGCGCTGACCGATGATATCGTGGTCTGCCCGGACTGCGGCGCACCCTATCACCGCGAGTGCTACGAAAAGCTTGGCCGCTGCATCCACACCCCCGCCCATGGCGCGGGCTATGAATGGACGTTCCCGTACAAAGACGATGCTCTGCGCACCTGCCCCAGCTGCGGTGAGCGCACCCTGCGCACCGAAGAGCGCTGCCGCTGCTGCGGTGCCGTTCTTCCGCCGGAGAGCCAGT
>NZ_FMFG01000043.1:0-18905 GCF_900066275.1 uncultured Faecalibacterium sp.
TAATCAGGCCTAAACACAAAAGGGGCTGTGCCGCTGGCACAGCCCCTTTTGCATGTGTGAGGAAAAATGAGAAGAGCAATTACGGGCGCAGACCCATGCCGCCCTCCAGCGTGAGAGTCTCGCCGGACAGATACTTGAAGTCCGGCATGGCCAGCTGCACGCATACCCGGCCGATCTCGGTCTCGGGGTTGGCATAGTGGCCCATGGGCGGCATCTTGACGTTGGCTTTGAACGCATCCGGGTATGCCTGCTGGAATTGCTCCAGCTTGGCGGTCCAGGCCAGCGGGCAGATCACGTTGACATTGATGCCATCCTTGCCCCACTCAGTAGCGGCCACGCGGGACAGGCCGCGGATGCCCTCCTTGGCGGCAGCGTAGGAGCACTGGCCAAAGTTGCCAAACAAGCCTGCACCGGATGCAAAGTTGATCACGCTGCCCTTGGACTTGGCCAGATAGGGATAGCAGGCCTTCATATAGTAAAATGCAGCGTACAGGCCGGAATAAAGGGCCAGATCAAACTGCTCGGTGGTGTGCTCTGCCAGCGGCACGCCGGAAGCGGATGCCTGTGCGTTGTTCACCAGCACTTGAATGCCACCAAAGGTATCTACAGCCTGATTGACGACATTTTGCACGGTGGCTTCGTTGTCGGTGCCTGCACACACATCTGCCTGCACCGGCAGAACGCGGATGCCATACTTGGCTTCCAGCTCGTTTTTTGCCTCTTCCAGTTTTTTCACATTACGGCCAGTGATTACCAGATTTGCGCCCTCTTTTGCAAAGGCGGTGGCAATGCCATAGCCGATGGAGCCGCAGCTGCCATCGGAAAGTACGGCGCGGCCTGCGCCGGTGATGATAGCGGTCTTACCCGTTAAAAAGCCCATAGTTGCCCTCCAGAAGTGCTCAATTGGCTGATGTTGGCCATATTATAGCCTGAATTTCAATAGAATGCAAGGCTTTTTACCGATAAATAAAAAATAGACAAAGAATGCCGAGAAGGTGAAAAAATTCACGACTTCTCGGCATTTTGTGAAAGATTTGTCAGAGACTTTGATGTTAAAATAAAGACAAACTAATTACTTCTGCACGCCCGCCTCGCACTGCTCAATAAACTGCTTTGCCACGCGGGGACTGCGGCCGCCGGCGCGGATGGCAAAGGCTTCGGCTTTGACCAGCAGCTGATCCATCGGCATGTCGATGCCGTGCTGCTTTGCCAGTTCGGCCAGAATGGTCTCAAACCGGGCCTTCTCCGGCCGCTGGAAAGTGACCGTCAGGCCGAATCGGGCCGAAAGGCTCATCAGCTCCTGCCGGGTATCGGCTTCGTGAATGTCGTCGCCGGTGCGGTCGGTCAGTGTTTCTTTAATAAGGTGGCGGCGGTTGGAGGTGGCGTATACCGCAATGTTCTTGGCTCTGCCGCCTACGCTGCCCTCCAGAATGGCCTTCAGGGCGGCAAAGTTGTCGTCGTTGGCGGTAAAGCTCAGGTCGTCGATGAACAGGATGAATTTGAGCGGGTTCGCGGCCAGCTTGTCCATCAGATCCGGGATCTGGTAGAGCTGGTTCTTCTTCACTTCCACCAGCCGCAGGCCTTCAGGTGCAAACTCATTGGCAATGGCTTTCACCGCACTGGACTTGCCGGTGCCTGCATCGCCGTACAGCAGCACATTGTTGGCGGGCATCCCGGCCAGCAGGGCCTTTGTGTTGGCAATGACCTTTTCGCGCTCCTTCTCGTAGCCGGGCAGCTCGGAAAGGCGCTGAGGGTCCGGGTATTTCACCGGCACCAGCTGGCCGTTCTCCACCGTGAACACATGGTGCTTGGCAAACATGCCATAGCCCTTTTTTCCCACTTCGCTCATGCGCTGGGCGTAGGCGGCAGGCAGGTCGATGCCGGAGGTCTCCCACCGGGGCAGGAAAGCCAGCTCCTGCGCCTGCCCTGTGGCAGAACCGGCAGCGGCCAGCAGTTCGTCCAGCGTCAGGCCGCACAGAGCCTGCAGAAAAGCCAGTTCACTGTCCAGCGCGGTCTGCAGTGCAGGGGCAAGGGTGCCCGATGCAGCCTGACGCACGCAGACGGTCTCGGCTTCCAGCACAGCGGCGCTGAGGTAGCTGCCCCAGTTGGTGGTGTGCTCGAACAGTGCGGCTTCAAATTGGGCCACAGCGTCGCACACCGGGCCATAGCCGGGCGCACCGGCTTCCATGCGGTCGGTCAGGTCCAAAAGCTTTGCCACAACGGGGTCGTCCAGCAGGCTGCGGAAAACAACAAGCCCGTGCAGCCGGGCATTCCATTCTCTCAATTTCATATTCCTGTCCTCTAGTTGGTCTTAAATTAAACGCGCAGGCGCGCATATCAGAAGTATACAGCGCATTGTGCCATGGCGCAAGAGGTGTTCAATTAACTTCATGTTTGGGGTGATTCAGGTTACAAATTGTCGATTGACAAAAGGCCGATTTATAGTATAATTTACATCAACAAATGCGCAGATGGGAAAAAGTACCACACGATCCCCACTGTTCAGAGAGCTGCCGTCTGGTGCAAGGCAGTCAGTGCTTCGTGCGGAAAATCATCCCGGAGCAGCCTGCCCAACGGGTGCAAAACCCTTGTAAGCAGCGCCGGTTGCAGCCGTTACCGTGCAGGGCTTTGTTGGAAGCCCGTGAGAGGGTGTGCACAGCACGCCAACGAGAGTGGTACCGCAGAGAGCTTGATGATCACAAGGTCTTTGTCTCTTGATAACAGGGGACAAAGGCCTTTTCTTTTAAAAAAGAAGCTCCCCGGGAACGTGTAAAAAGTGGAAAAAGGTTAGGAAAACAGGAGAAACTCACCATGCAGTTGAATGGTTCTCAGATTTTTGTGGAGGTCCTCTGCGAGCAGGGCGTGGACACCCTTTTTGGTTATCCCGGCGGCGCAGTGCTGAACCTTTACGATGAGCTGTACAAGAATTCGGACCGCATCACCCATGTGCTGACGGCACATGAACAGGGCGCGGCCCACGCGGCAGACGGCTATGCCCGCGCGACCGGCCGCACCGGCGTGGTGCTGGCTACCAGCGGCCCGGGTGCCACCAATCTGGTCACCGGCATTGCCACGGCCTATATGGACTCGGTGCCCATGGTAGCCTTTACCGGCAACGTGACCACGGACGGGATCGGGAGGGACAGCTTTCAGGAAGCCTACATTGAGGGCATCACAATGCCCATCACCAAGCACAATTTCACGGTGCGCCGGGTGGAAGAGCTGGCCGATACCATGCGCTCTGCCTTCCGTATTGCACAGAGCGGGCGCAAAGGCCCGGTGCTGGTGGATATCCCCAAGGACGTGACGGCAGCGGTATGCGAGTTCACCCCCAAAAAGCCGGAGCCCATCCGCACCGTTACCACCTTCAACGCAGAGCAGGTCAAGTGGGCAGCGGATCTTATCAATGCGGCCCAGCGCCCGCTGGTCTACTTTGGCGGCGGCGTGCGCAGCGCAGCCTCCTGCCAGCCGCTGCGTGATCTGCTGCACAAGGCAGAGATCCCGGCCACCTATACCCTGATGGCCGCAGGCGTTGTGCCCTACGGCGACCCGATGAACATTGGCATGGTGGGTATGCACGGCTGTTACACCTCCAATCGTGCCGTGGCCGACTGCGACGTGCTGATCGCAGTGGGTACCCGCTTCTCGGACCGTGTGGCCCTGAACCCCAAGACCTTTGCAAAGAATGCCACCATCATCCAGATCGACATCGACCCCAGTGAGCTGGGCAAGAATGTGGAGGTCGATCTTTCCATCGTGGGCGATGCCGCTTACGTGCTGAACGCCATGCTGCCGCAGATCGAGGAAAAGAAGCATCCCGACTGGATGAAGATGATCCATGAGTGGCAGGCACAGGATTACCACCCGGTGTCCGACCCCACCCGCCTGATGCCCCATCAGGTGATCGGCGAGGTGTGCAACCAGTGCGGCCCCGAAGCTGTGTATGTGACCGATGTGGGCCAGCACCAGATGTGGGCGGCACAGTACCTGCGCCACGCTAAGAGCCGTGGCTTTATCACCAGCGGCGGTCTGGGTACCATGGGCTTTGGCTACGGTGCCGCCATTGGCGCACAGATGGCTCTGGGCCGCGACCAGCGGGTGGTCATGTTTACCGGCGACGGCTCCTTCCACATGAACCTGAACGAGGCCTGCACCGCCGTGAGCTATGAGCTGCCCATCATCACCGTGATCTTCAACAACTCGGTGCTGGGCATGGTGCGCCAGTGGCAGAACATCTTCTACGAAAAGCGCTACAGCCAGACCGACCCCCACCGCAAGACGGACTTCGTCAAGCTGGCCGAGGGCTTTGGCCTGAAGGGCTACCGCTGCAGAAACCTGCCGGAGTTTCAGGCTGCCTTTGCCGATGCAATGAAGCAGAAAGGCCCTACTTGGATCGAGTGCATCATCGATAAGGACGAAAAGGTGCTGCCCATGATCCCCGGCGGCGGCGACATCAACGACATCATCATGGAATAAGGAGGACACAGCAATATGGAAACCAACAAACGCAGGGTCATCAGCCTGCTGGTGGACAACCAGAGCGGTGTTCTGGCCCGTGTGTCCAGCCTGTTCTGCCGCCGCGGCTTCAACATTGACAGCCTGACCGTTTCGGCTACCAACGACCCGGCGGTCAGCCGCATCACCGTTACCATCACCAGCGACGAAAAGGCACTCAGCCAGCTGATCCTGCAGACCGAGCGTCTGGAGGTCACCCGTCAGGTGTTCGTGCTGGACGGCGAAAAATCTCTGGAACGGGAACTGCTGCTGCTGAAGGTAGCATCCGATGTGCACAACCGCAGCGAGCTGCGGGAGATCGCCAGCATCTACAAGGCCAAGATCATCGACCTTTCGCCGGACAGCATGGTGTTCGAGCTGATCGGCAAGCCGGATAAGATCGATGCCTTCCTGAAAATGTTTACAGATTACAAAATTTTGGAGCAGTGCCGCACCGGTGTTACCGCACTGGAGCGCGGCGGGATGCATCAGCATATGCAGAAGCCTCCGCAGGAGGTGCGCGAAGCACAGCTGCCTCTGCCGGGGACCCACTGCCCGGAGAGAAAGTAAGAACGAACCCTCTCCGTCACGGCTGCGCCGTGCCACCTCTCCCGAAGGGCGAGGTTTTATGCATCATCAAAAGAGAAGGTATGATAAAAGCTCCCCCCTCGGGGGAGCTGGCATCGAGCAAAGCGAGATGACTGAGAGGGTTAAAACTTCGCTTTTCCGCTCTCAAGGAGCGAAAAAATAAAATGTTTACAATCAGCCACTGAATAAACACAAAACAAAAAAGGAGAACAACTACCATGGCTATCAAGAAATACTACGATTCCGACTGCAACCTCGGCGTGCTGGACGGCAAGACCGTCGCTGTCATCGGCTTCGGCAGCCAGGGCCACGCCCATTCCGAGAACCTGGCCGAGAGCGGCGTCAATGTCGTTGTCGGTCTGCGCAAGGGTTCTGCTCACTGGGAGAAGGCTTCTGAGTTCGCAGCAACTCACGAGAACTTCAAGGTCATGGAAGTGGAAGAAGCTGCCAAGGCCGGCGACGTTGTCATGATGCTGGTGCCCGACGAGCTGTGCGCCGACATCTATAACAAGCAGGTGGCTCCCTACATGACCGAGGGCAAGGCACTGGCCTTTGCACACGGCTTCAACATCCACTTCAAGACCATCACTGCTCCCAAGAACGTGGACGTTATCATGATCGCTCCCAAGGGCCCCGGCCACATCGTCCGCCGCCTGTACACCGAGGGTGAGGGCTGCCCCTCTCTGATCTGCGTGGAGCAGGACTACACCGGCAAGGCTAAGGATATTGCTCTGGCATACGCTTCCGGCATCGGCGCTGGCCGTGCAGGCATCCTGCAGACCACCTTCAAGGAGGAGACCGAGACCGACCTGTTCGGCGAGCAGGCAGTGCTGTGCGGCGGCGTTTCCGAGCTGATCCACGCCGGTTTCGATACGCTGGTGGAAGCTGGCTACGAGCCCGAGATGGCATACTTTGAGACCTGCCACGAGATGAAGCTGATCGTTGACCTGATCAACGAGGGCGGCTTCTCCAAGATGCGTTACTCCATCTCCAACACCGCTGAGTACGGCGACTACCGCACCGGCAAGCGCCTGATCACCGCCGAGACCCGCAAGGAAATGAAGAAGGTTCTGACCGAGATCCAGGACGGCACCTTCGCTTCCGAGTTCCTGACCGAGATGAGCCCCAACGGCGGCCGCAAGGTGCACTTCCTGGCAAAGCGCCGCATGGAAGCAGAGCTGCCCATCGAGAAGGTCGGCGCAGAGCTGCGCAGCATGATGAGCTGGCTGAAGAAGTAATCAACTCCCCCAGTCGCCTGCGGCGACAGCCCCCTCAAAGAGGGAGCCTTTTGCCTGATCGCAGCGTGAAGCCTCCCTCCGTGAGGAAGGTGGCATCGCGCAAGCGATGACGGAAGGAGTTCAGCCAAAACTTGTGATAAAATCAGGAAAGATTCCCTCCTTTGGGAGGGAGTCTTTTGCTATAAGAAAAAGAGGAATAAACAATGAGAAGTGACAACGTGACCAAGGGTTCGGAGCGTGCGCCGAACCGCAGCCTGTTTTATGCACTGGGTTACACCCCGGAAGAGCTGGAGCGTCCGCTCATCGGCGTGGTGAGCGCCTACAGCGAGATCGTGCCCGGCCATATGAATCTGGACAAGATCGCCGATGCCGTCAAGGCCGGCGTTGAGATGGCAGGCGGCACGCCCATCCTGATCCCCGCCATTGGCGTGTGCGACGGCATCGCCATGGGCCATGTGGGCATGAAGTACTCGCTGGCTTCCCGTGAGCTGATCTGCGACAGCGTGGAGACCATGCTCATGGCCCACCAGCTGGACGGTCTGGTGCTGGTGCCCAACTGCGATAAGATCGTGCCCGGCATGGTGATGGCAGCGGTGCGCATGGATGTGCCCGCTGTGGTCTGCTCCGGCGGCCCCATGCTGGCCGGTACCTACGGCGGCGAGGAGGTCAGCCTTTCCAAGATGTTCGAGGCTGTGGGTGCCTACAAGGCCGGTATGATCACCGAGGATCAGCTGGAAGACTGCACCTGCAACTGCTGCCCCAGCTGCGGCAGCTGCTCCGGCATGTACACCGCCAACAGCATGAACTGCCTGTGCGAGGCCATCGGCATCGCACTGCCCGGCAACGGCACCATTCCTGCCGTCTACTCCAAGCGTCTGCAGCTGGCAAAGCACGCCGGTATGGCCATTATGGATATGGTCAAGAAGGGCATCACCGCACGCCAGATCATCAACGAGCGCTCCATCCGCAACGCTCTGACCTGCGATATGGCTCTGGGCTGCTCCACCAACACCGTGCTGCACCTGCTGGCCATCGCTTATGAGGCCGGTGTGCCCATCGACCTGAAGCTGTTCAATGAGATCAGCGCCAAGACCCCGAACCTGTGCCATCTGGCACCGGCCGGCCCCACCCACATGCCGGACCTGTACGCCGCAGGCGGCATCCCTGCCGTGCAGGCAGAGCTGGCCAAGAAGGGCCTGCTGGATCTGGATGTGCCCACCGTTACCGGCAAGACGCTGGGCGAGAACATCAAGGGCGCACACATCCTGAACGACAAGGCCATCCGTCCCATCGACAACCCCTACTCCCAGACCGGCGGTCTGCAGATCCTGTGGGGCAACATTGCACCGGACGGCTGTGTGGTCAAGCGCAGCGCTGTGGCCCCCGAGATGCAGCAGCATTCCGGCCCGGCCCGCGTGTTCAACAGCGAGGACGAGGCCATTGCTTCCATCTACGCGGGTAAGATCGTCCCGGGCGATGTGGTGGTCATCCGCTACGAAGGCCCCAAGGGCGGCCCCGGTATGCGTGAGATGCTGAACCCCACCTCCGCACTGGCCGGCATGAAGCTGGACAAGACAGTGGCCCTCATCACCGACGGCCGCTTCTCCGGCGCAAGCCGCGGCGCAGCCATCGGCCATGTCAGCCCGGAGGCTGCTTCCGGTGGTCCCATCGGCCTGATCGAGGAGGGAGATACCATCAACATTGATATCCCCAATGCCTCCATCACGCTGGAGGTCAGCGACGAAGTTCTGGCCCAGCGCAAGGCAAAGTATGTTGCACCCGAACCCAACATCAAGACAGGCTGGCTGAGCCGCTACGCACGCATGGTCACCAGTGCAAATCTGGGCGCTGTGCTGAAGTAATTTGATGATCTAAGCAAAAACAGAGGGACGACCCCGCGTCGTTCCTCTGTTTTTTGTTTCCTGAAGGCTATCTGTAAAAAAAATCGGCAAAGCCCGCAGGCTCTGCCGATCTGTGATCCGAATTATTCTCCGTGGCCGAACAGCACCGCACGGAAGGTGCGGAAGATGATACGCCAGTCTACCAGAAAGCTGCGTTCCTTGACGTACTTCACATCCAGTGCCATCCATTCGTCAAAGCTCAGCTGGTTGCGGTGCGGCGCGATTTGCCAGTAGCAGGAAAGGCCCGGTGTCACGTACAGCTGCTGCCATTCATAGGGCGTGTACTGGGCCACCTCACGGGGCAGCGCCGGGCGCGGGCCCACGATGCTCATATCGCCCATGAGGATGTTCACCAGCTGAGGCAGCTCGTCGATGCTGGTCTTGCGGATGAAATGGCCCACCCGGGTGATGCGGGGATCGTCCTTCATCTTGAACACCGGGCCGTCCATCTCGTTGTCCTGCAGCAGATCGTTGAGCTTGCTCTCAGCGTTCGGGCACATGGAACGGAACTTGTACAGCCGGAACAGCTTGCCGTTGCGGCCCACCCGCAGCTGGCTGAACACCGGGCTTGCACCCGGGCTGTCGATCCAGACTGCAATGCAGGTGAGGAGCATCAGCGGGGAAAGTGCGATCAGCGCCAGCAGAGAAAAGAAGATATCCTGTGCACGGCGCACACACCAGTAGGCGCGGTGCTCGTGAAGATTCGTCTTACGATCGATCGTAATCGGCTTGCGGATGCCAAGCTCTGCGCCGGGTTCCTCCATCCAACCGGTCTGCAGCCAGTATTCCGCTTCTGGCGCAGTGGTTACAGTTGTCATACTTAGATTCACTCCATTGATCCTATAACATGAAAACAGGAGAGCCCCAAACTCTCCCACACAGTTATTGCACCTATTGCACAATAAAACTGCAAACTTCTGTACAATTTTACCATGTGTACAGGCGGATTGCAAGAGAGTTGAACCATTTTTTGTCTGGTATATCAGAAAAAACCGGATCACAGAGGTGGAAAACGATGAACAGACAGACCGGTGCGCCAGAGCCTTACCCGAACAGGCTCTTTGTGTTGTGCATATAGACCGACAGCACAAGCCCCACGCAGATATACAGCATCAGCACCGAGCTGCCGCCCGCAGAATAAAAGGGCAGGGTGACGCCGATGACCGGCAGCACCCGCAGATTCATGCCCACATTCACTGCGATCTGCGCCATCAGAGCGCCGCCGATGCCGGCGCAGATATAGCTGCCCAGCAGATCCTCGCTGCGCGCACCGGTGGCAAAGGTCTTGATCACCAGTGCCAGCAGTGCCCCCAGCACGATGCACAGGCCCACAAAGCCAATGACATTGCCCATCCAGCTGAGAATAAAGTCGTTGTGGGCATTGGGCACGCTGTAGTACCGGCCGCTGAACAGGCCGTTGCCGAAGATGCCGCCGGAGCCGATGGCGATCTCGCCGCGCTGCTGCTGGTAGATGATGTTTTTCCAGGTGGCTTCGTTGGGTGCCCAGCCGGTGGAATTCTCCGGGTCGATAACGGCCAGAATGCGGTACCACTGGTAGCCCTTGCCGATCTTATCGCTGAAAAAGGCAAACGCCGCCGCCACGGCCACAGCTGCTGCCGAAATGGCACCGATGATATACTTCCAGCTCAGGCCCGCTGCAAACATCATGCAGCAGCCGATGATGGCGTAGATGATGGCGGTGCCGTCGTCGCCCTGAATGTGGATGATAAGGATGGGCACGGCCAGATGCAGCAGAAGCTTTACCAGCTCCTTTGGCTCGTTGATGCGGCTGCGCACATTGTTCAGGTGCATGGCAAAGGTAAGGATAAAGCTGATCTTTGCCAGCTCCGTGGGCTGGAAGGTAAAGCCGCCCAGCTTGTACCAGGAGTAGTTGTCGGTGTCACCGGCGTTGAAGCCGATGGTCAGCGGGCCGATGGCCACATTGCGGATGAACAGCGTGGGCAGCACCAGACCCCATGTCAGGGCTACATGCACCGGCCACACCTTGACAAGGCTGCGGTAGTCGATGCAGGAGAGCAGCAGCGCGATCACGATGCCAAGCCCGGCTGCTGCCGCCTGCACCAGCGCGCGGCGGTAATCGCCGATGCCGGTAATAGCACCAGTGATCTCGTCCGTGGCAAAGCCGTTGCCCTGCTTTGCGGCCCAGGAGGCAAGAGCCACCACCGCCATGGTGCTGCTGAAGATGCACAGCAGCAGATAGATCTTATCTGTTCGTTTAAAATATTGTCGAATGCTTTCCAAGAAAGCACCACCTTTCGTTCCCAGATGCACACCGGGTTTTGCCGCTGCAGCGGGCAATACCAACCCAGTTTATCCTATTATACACAGCCTGCACACCGTTTGCAATCCACCGGGTGTGACAGCTTTGCAAAATCCGCACGAATGCTTGACAAAGCAGACCGCACCATCTACAATGAAGGTGCAGCAGAAAGCTCCTTTGCAGAGCGCCTGCCGCGCAAAGAAAATGGCAGGAAGATGCCTGCTGGAAAAGGGCGGCGTGCCGCATTGGGCGGCAGATATGCCCGGAGGAAATGGGAATGGAACACGATATGCTCCGCCGTTTTGGGTGTGCACTGTGCGTTCTGGCTTTCGCGCTCACAGCGCTGCCCACAGCGGCTTTTGCACAGCAGCCGGAAGAACAGGCGGCTGTGCAGCAGAGCCTTTCGGCCACAGATGTGCGCGAGATGCAGCAGGCAGATGCTGCTGTGACCGCACTGACCGGAGGCAGCGACTATGCACAGATGACCGAGGACGAGCGCACAGATGCTGCTTTGCAGCAGCTGGATGCGCTGACCGCACAGGGCCTTGTGAAGCAGGGGTCTGTCTACACCGATGCCGAAAACGGCATGATCAGCTTTACCTACAGCTGCGGCGCGCTGGGCGGCATCTTGCTTACCGACCCGGAGGAGGAGAACACCGCAGCCCTGCCGGAGCTGGACGAGAGCCAGCTGCAGGAGCTGGCAGAGAACAAGCGGGTGGGCACGGCGGCGATCTATTATGCGTTTGACAACACGATCAACAGCACCCGCTACCCGTATTATGCCTACATGCAGACCTATTGGGATTCGGTGGGCCTGCAGACGGATCTGGATACCACCGTTACCGTATCCGACCTGCGCAGGATGGGCCGTTACGACCTGTGCATCCTGAGCACCCACGGCGCGTACTACACCTATGAATACGGCTGGCTGTTCAAAAAGACCGCCACGGAACCGCTGATCCTGCTGACCGAGAGATCGGATTTCTGGAGCGATCTGCGCTATGGCTTTGACCTGCTGGCCCACCGCGTGGTCAAGGTGAACGGTATGTATGCCGTCAACGGCGATTTCTTCCGCAGTGCCTACCGCGGCAATGGCATCGTGCTCAGCGAGACCTGCGAGTTCTACGGCAAGAACGGCCATGTGGACACCTCTATGGCAGACGGCCTGCTGGCAGGCGGTGCCAAGGCGGTGATGGGCTATGTGAACAATGTCTACTCGGTGTATTCCCGCAGTATGCTGTGGGCCGCTGTGAACCGGATGATCGAGGGCGAAACGCTGGAACAGGCCGTGGACTATGCCAAGAGCATCTACGGCACCGATGATATCATCTGGTACAACGAGCAGGGCGGCAGACGGTCCCATGCGGCGGCATCCTATGCGATGCTCAGCGGAGACCGAAGCGCTGCACTGCCCAACCCCTACACGGCAGCGGATGTGGATGCGGCGGCGTAAGCAACACACGGCATTGCACTTTTGCACAAAGTATATTATACTAAAGGACGGCAGAGCATTCTGCCGTCCCTTTTGCTTTATAAAATGAGGTAAGCTTCATGTCAGAATATATCACCCACTCCCGCGCCGAGACGGTGGCGCTGGGTGCCCGTATGGCCGCAGTGCTGGCACCGGGTTCGCTGGTTGCGTTCACCGGCGGGCTGGGCGCGGGCAAGACCGCTTTTACCGAGGGCCTTGCAGAGGGTCTTGGCTGCACCGACCCGGTGTCCAGCCCAACCTTTGCCATTGTGAACTACTACCGCGGCCCAAAGCCGCTGGCGCACTTTGACCTGTACCGTATTTCCACTGAGAACGACCTGTGTGCTGCAGGCTTTTACGATTATTTGGATCAGGGGGCCATTGTGGCAGCAGAGTGGAGCGAGAACTTTGCAGACCTGCTGGCACTGGAAAACCCCATCCGGGTGGATATCCAGCGCGTGGACGAAAATACCCGCAGGATCACCATTGAGGGGGTAACGCTATGAACATCTTAGCTGTGGATACAGCGGGCAAAACGGCTGGTGTGGCTCTTTTGCAGGATGACCGCCTGCTGTACGAGGTGTATCTGGACGCAGGCATGACCCACAGCGAAACGCTGATGCCCATGATCGACACCTGCCTGAAGATGTGCGGCATGACCTGTGCAGACATTGACTTGTACGGTGTCAACGCAGGCCCCGGCAGTTTTACCGGGCTGCGCATCGGTCTGGCGGCGGTCAAGGGTCTGGCCTTCCCGCGGGAAACGCTGTGCGCACCGGTCTCCACGCTGGAAGCACTGGCCGCAGCCCACACGGGCGAGGGCACCGTGCTGTGCGCACTGGATGCCCGCCGTGCGCAGGTATACAGTGCCGCGTTCGACCTTGCCACCCACAGCCGCCTGCTGGAAGACGATGCCCGGGCGGTGGCAGATTTGGCCGATTTTGTAGAAAATTGCAAAAAGCCCCTGTTTTTTGTTGGTGATGGCGCATCTCTGTGCTATAATAAATACGGCAGTGTGCCGGGCGTGCTGCAGGCACCTGCGGCCCTGCGCGGCGGGCGTGCTGCTGCAGTGGCCCTTGTGGCAAAGCAGATGGCCGAAGCCGGAAAGGCTGTGCTGCCGGAGGCTGTGCTGCCGGACTACCACCGCCTGAGTCAGGCCGAGCGGGAGCGCGCAGAGCGCCTTGCAGCAGAAGCTGCAGCCAATGCCGCCCAAAACAAGGAGCAGGCATAAAACCCTGCGTGACTGAGAGAAAGGAACATTTCCATGGCAAAACCCATTGCACTGGCCGCTGACCACGGCGGATTTGAATTGAAAGAAGCTGTCAAGGCGCATCTGAAGGAGCTGGGGCTGGAATACATCGATTTTGGCACCCATAGCACCGACAGCGTGGATTACCCCGATATGGCCGTGCCCGCCTGCGATGCAGTTGTGAGCGGCGAGTGCAGCAAGGCACTGCTGTTCTGCGGCACCGGCGTGGGCATCAGCATGGCAGCAAACAAGATCAAGGGCATTCGTGCCTGCTGCTGCTCTGACAGCTTCAGCTGCGAGTATACCCGCCGCCACAACGATGCCAACGCTCTGTGCATGGGCGGCCGCGTCGTGGGTGCAGGCTTGGCCTGCCAGCTGGTGGATCTCTTCCTGAATACGGAGTTTGAGGGTGGCCGCCATCAGCGCCGCATCGACAAGCTGACCGCACTGGAGAACCGCTGATTCTAAGGAAAAATATTTTTTGGATTTCGCGTTTGTCGCGGCCCCGACGCTTGTCAGGGCAAAGCCCTTCCATCTGCTATCGCAGATCGCGCGCCTGCTTGAAAGACCCACTGGGGCTTTCATTGCTGCGCAACCGCAGGGCCGCTCCAAACGCATTTTCACGAAAAAGGCCATAAGGGAACATGAATCTTTTCGTTACGACCCTTCCTGTGAAAAAGAGCATTCAAAAAATCCGCAGATTTTTTGAATGCTCAAAATATAAAAATAAAATTTCCACTGACAATGGCGAAGCGTATGCGGAGCTGTTTTAAATCGTAATCTTGGACCCGATAGAGTTATCTATTTAAAATAAGGAGCGTGTTTTTATGACCCCGATGATCGTTGAGCATCCGCTGCTGCAGCACAAGCTGAGCATTCTGCGCAACAAGCAGACCGGCACCAAGGAGTTCCGTGACCTTGTTGGTGAGATCGCGACCCTGCTGTGCTACGAAGCGACCCGTGACCTGCCGCTGGAAGAGGTGGAGATCGAAACACCCATCACCATGGCAAAGACCAAGGTGCTGGCTGGCCGCAAGCTGGCTCTGGTGCCCATCCTGCGCGCAGGCATGGGTATGCTGGACGGTATGCTGACCCTGCTGCCCGCTGCAAAGGTGGGCTTCATCGGCCTGTACCGCGACGAGGAGACCCTGCAGCCTGTGGAGTACTTCTGCAAGCTGCCGCAGGATATTGCAGAGCGTGACGTTCTGGTTCTGGACCCGATGCTGGCCACCGGCGGCAGCGCCATCGACGCCATCACCCAGATCAAGAAGCATGGCGCAAAGCGCATCAAGTTCATCGGTCTGATCGCCGCTCCGGAAGGCATCAAGGCCCTGCACGAGGCACACCCTGATGTGGATATCTACCTCGGCGCACAGGACGACCACCTGAACGAGAACGGCTATATCGTTCCCGGTCTGGGCGACGCAGGCGACCGCATCTACGGCACCAAGTAAGAAACTGTATCACGGAAGGGCAGCTGGGAACAGCTGCTCTTTTTTGTGCAGACGAAAAGGGGAACGACGGCTGTCGTTCCCCTTTGTGCGTTATGGAAAAACTCAGATCTCGGCCAGAATAGCATCGCCCATGGCGGTGCAGCCAAGGCAGGTGCAGCCCTCGCTCATGTTGTCGGCGGTGCGCAGGCCCTTGTCCAGCACCTTGTTCACGGCGGTCTCAATGGCATCGGCCTCCTCGGCCATGCCGAAGGAGTAGCGCAGCATCATGGCGGCAGACAGGATGCAGGCGGTGGGGTTCACGATGTCTTTGCCCGCAATATCGGGGGCCGAGCCGTGGATGGGCTCATACAGGCCGCGGGTGCCGTCACCCAGAGAGGAGGACGGGATCATGCCGATGGAGCCGGTGATCATGGAAGCCTCGTCCGACAGGATGTCGCCGAACATGTTTTCGGTAACGATCACGTCGAACTGGGCGGGGTTCTTGACGATCTGCATGGCGCAGTTGTCCACGAACATCTCGCTGTATTCCACATCCGGGTATTCGGCCTGCAGGCGGTGCATCACGCTTCTCCACAGGCGGCTGGTGTCCAAAACGTTTGCCTTGTCCACGCAGCACAGTTTCTTGCGGCGCTTGCGTGCGGTCTCAAAGCCGATGCGGCCGATGCGCTCGATCTCGTGCTCCGCGTAGGGCATGGAGTCGATGGCCTGCTTCTCACCATTCTCGAGGGTGTGGGTCTCGTGATTGCCAAAGTATACGCCGCCGATCAGCTCACGCACGATGATGAAATCGATGCCCTGTGCCACGATCTCGGGCTTCAGGGGGCTGGCAGGAGCCAGCTGCGGCCAGATCTTGGCCGGGCGGTTGTTGGAGTACAGGCCCATGCCTGCACGCAGGCGCAGCAGGCCCTTCTCCGGGCGCTGCTCACCGGGCAGGCCCTCCCACTTGGGGCCGCCCACGGCACCCAGCAGGACGCTGTCCGCAGCAAGGCACTTGTCCAGCTCGTGCTGGGGCAGCGGGTCGCCGTACTTGTCAATGGCTTCGCCGCCCATGGCAGCGTCGGTGTAGTGGAAGGTGTGGCCGTACTTTTCGGCCACCTTGTCAAGCACGCGGATGGTCTGCTTGACGATCTCCGGGCTGGAGCAGTCGCCCCAGATGACAGCAATGTTTTTTTCCATGGGAAACTCCTTCTATCGGTTTGAACCCTCTCAGTCAATGCCTGCGGCATTGCCAGCTCCCCCGAAGGGGGAGCTTTTCAGGCGGGTAAGATATTGTTCGTTGTTTATCCTAGAAGAAAATACATTCGGGAAGATGGCAAAAAGCTCGCCCTTTGGGAGAGCTGGCGCGAAGCGCCTGAGAGGGTTACTGCTGCTTCGCCTTGATGGACTTCATCAGTCCACCGGCAGAGATGATCTCCTGGATGAACGGTGGGAAGGGCTCGGCATGGAACACCTTGCCGTTAGTCTCATCGGTAATGACACCGGTGTCAAAGTCTACGCTCACGGTGTCGCCCGCATTGATGGCATCCACAGCCTCCGGGCACTCCATGATGGGCAGACCGATGTTGATGCTGTTGCGGTAGAAGATGCGGGCAAAGCTCTTGGCGATCACGACCGAGATGCCGGCGGTTTTGATGCACAGCGGTGCGTGCTCACGGGAGGAGCCGCAGCCGAAGTTCCAGCCGCCCACCATGATGTCGCCGTCCTTCACCTTCTTGACGAAGTCCTTGTCGATGTCCTCCATGCAGTGGCTGGCCAGCTCTTTGGCATCTTGCGTGTTCAGGTGGCGGGCCGGGATGATGACATCAGTATCCACGTTGTCCGGGTATTTGAAAACAGAACCTTTTGCGTTCATTGTTGTGCTCCTTTCCGATCAGACCGTGCGGGGGTCGGTGATGCAGCCGGTCAGTGCGCTGGCGGCGGCAGTGGCGGGAGAAGCAAGGTAGACCTCGCTCTTCACATGGCCCATGCGGCCCACAAAGTTGCGGTTGGTGGTGGAAACGCAGCGCTCGCCCTCGGCCAGAATGCCCATGTAGCCGCCCAGACAGGGGCCGCAGGTGGGGGTGGACACGATGCAGCCTGCATCAATAAAGGCAGTGGTCCAGCCGCGCAGGATGCATTCCTTGTAAACGGCCATGGTGGCGGGGATGATGATGCCGCGCACGCCCTTGGCGATGTGCTTGCCCTTGAGCACGTTGTAGGCGGCTTCCATGTCCTCCAGACGGCCGTTGGTGCAGCTGCCGATCACAACCTGATCGATCTTGATGTCCTTGCCCTCGCTGGCAAGGTGGGTGTTCTCGGGCAGGTGGGGGTAGCTGACGGTGGGTTCCAGCTTGTCCAGATCGATCTCAATGGTCTTTTCGTACTCGGCATCCGGGTCGGCCTCAAAGAACACCGGCTCACGCTGGCTGCGGCCCTTGAGGTAGCTGCGGGTCACATCGTCCACAGGGAAGATGCCGTTCTTGGCACCGGCTTCGATGGCCATGTTGCAGATGCACAGGCGGTCGTCCATCGTCAGGCTGGCAACGCCCGGGCCGGTGAACTCCATGGATTTGTACAGCGCACCGTCCACACCGATCATGCCGATGATGTGCAGGATCAGATCCTTGCCGGAGACGCGGGGGCCGAACTTGCCCTTGAGCACGAACTTGATGGCAGAGGGCACCTTGAACCATGCCATGCCGGTGGCCATGCCGGCAGCCATATCGGTGGAGCCGACACCGGTGGAGAAGGCACCCAGTGCACCATAGGTGCAGGTGTGGCTGTCCGCACCGATCACGCAGTCGCCTGCGGTCACGATGCCTTTTTCCGGCAGCAGAGCGTGCTCAATGCCCATCTGGCCCACATCGTAGAAGTTGAGGATGTCGTACTTGTTGGCGAACTCGCGGCACTGCTTGGACTGGGTGGCGCTCTTGATGTCCTTGTTGGGCACAAAGTGGTCCAGCACGATGGCAATGTGCTCTTTGTCGAACACACCGTCAAAACCGGCCTTTTCAAACTCGTTGATGGCAACCGGGGTGGTGATGTCGTTGCCCAGCACGATGTCCAGCTTTGCATTGATGAGCTGGCCTGCCTTGACCTCGGCAAGACCGGCATGTGCGGCAAGAATTTTCTGCGTCAGGGTCATTCCCATGATGGTACTCTCCTTTTGATACTCTCTATTGGATAGGCGGCTTGCCCTCTCAGCTTCGCTTCGCTCAGCAGCTCTCCCAAAGGGAGAGCCTTTGGCAGTCCACGTAAACTTCATCTCTTTGCCAAGGCCTCTCCCTTTGGGAGAGGTGGCACGGCGTAAGCCGTGACGGAGAGGGCGAGGACGCTGCCCTCTTTTTAATTATTTATTATTGATGGCGCTCACCAGTGCCTTGATGCCAGCCACGATGATATCGGTATCCGTACCGGCACCCCATGTGACGGTGTTATCGCCCCAGACAAGGCCGACGTAGGAGGCAGCGCGGGAGGTGGAGCCTTCGTCCAGACTGTGCTCGGAGTAGGTCTCGAGGTGGAACTCCATGCCGGTGGCACTCTGGATGGCGTTTGCCACAGCGTCCAGACGGCCATTGCCCACCGAGGTGACCACCTTGCGCTGACCGTTCAGTTCCAGCGTGACGGTGGCGGTGATGCCGCCCACCTGTGCAAAGTGGGCTTCCAGAACGTTGAGCGGCTTGCAGCGGTTGAGGAAGGCATCCTCGAAGATGTGCAGCACCTCGTTTGCGCTCAGCTCCTTGTGGCTGTGGTCGGAAACACTCTTGACCTTGTAGCCCAGCGCCTCGCGCATTTTGGGCGGCAGGTTGTAGCCGAAGTTCTGCTCCAGCACAAAGCCGATGCCGCCCTTGCCGCTCTGGCTGTTGATGCGGATAACATCGGCATCGTAGGTGCGTCCGATGTCGTGGGGGTCAACGGGGATGTAGGGGCAGGTCCAGCGGTGTTCGCCATGCTCCTTGCGGTAGGCCATGCCCTTTGCAATGGCATCCTGATGGCTGCCGGAGAAGGCGGCAAACACCAGCTGACCGGCGTAGGGGGTGCGCTCGTAAATGTGCATCCGGGTCACCCGCTCGTAGGTGGCGCAGATGTCCGGCATATCGGAGAAGTCCAGCTTGGGGTCCACGCCGTGGCTGTACATGTTCATGGCCAGCGTCACCGCGTCCACGTTGCCGGTGCGCTCGCCGTTGCCGAACAGGCAGCACTCCACCCGCTGTGCACCCGCCAGCACGGCCAGCTCTGCGCAGGCCACG
>NZ_FMFG01000064.1:0-1945 GCF_900066275.1 uncultured Faecalibacterium sp.
GGCGACCCCCGCACCCGCCGCGCCCGGCTGGCCGAGTGGTACCAGAAAAACGCCCCCCGGAATTAACCAAAAACTAACCCCGGGTTAATAGCAAAAACCAAAGCTCCACGGTATCCTAAAAGTGAACCGTGGAGCTTTTTTCCTGCAACAAAATTGGTAAAAAAAGGAGGCTTTTGCAATGAAACGAAGATGGAAGAAATTCCTCGCCGGGGTGCTTTCCGCAGCCCTCGCGCTGAACCTCGCGGCCCCGCTGGCACTGGCGGGCAGCTCGACGATGGGAGCAGCTTGCGGGGTGACAAATGTACTTCTGTATCCGGAGTGGAACGGACCGGTCGATAGTAAGAAATGCATTCAGGGTACGGTATCCTATAACCGGGGTCTTTTGACCTTTGACGGAGATGTGACGCTGGATACAACTTCGGACCCGTATAATTCTTCGCTGGTCGAAGCCCTCAGTGAAAAAAATCTGAGGCTGGTGGCAAACGGCAAGGTGACGGGCAGTACAAATAGCGACGGCTTTGATGGAGCAAAGGAGATAGTAAGGGGAAAATACGATCTCACCAATACCTATTGGAACAATACGTCGAAAGGAATTTCGGGTGGAGACACGGGAACAACGATTGCTTCCGATACTAGAATCACGCTGAAGGGTTTCCAGACGGGCATCGGCTGGGGAAGCGTTCAGATCGATGGCAAGGTGAAGATCACAAATGCAGAATGCGGCATCGCCAATTTCACTACCATGAACCATGGCAGCGAGCTGGTGATCCATGCGCAGCAGTACATCGGGGAACAGGGTCATCTGACCTACAACGGCGGCCACCTGCTCCTGAATGTGACGACTATCGGTATGGACTTCGGCCTGAGTAGGCTGGGCATCGGAGAGGACGTAAGCAGGTTCTGGTATCGCACCGACGATGACGCGGGTTATACGGAAATCGACACCAGCGTGCAGGAAAAACTTGACAGCTTTTTTGAAGTCAAAGAGACAAACCACGCCTATCTGGAACTGACGGATGTGGACCCGAACCAGCAGGAAAGCGAAACCTACGACCTCTGGGTAGCAGACAAGCAGGTCACAAAGAGCAACCAAAGCGATGTGCTGGAGGATGGCGGGTCTGTGAAGTTTGACCCGACGACCAACACGCTGACCCTGAACGATGCCGATCTCACGCTGGATGGGGCCGCGGGCGGTTACTGCTGCATCGATTCCCAATTGGCGGAAGAGCTGACCATTACCGGCACAGCCACCCTTTCCAACGCCGATGGAATCCTTACGGAAGGCCCGCTGACGCTGGATAACGCAACCCTCACCCTTACGGGCAATATCGATGGCGACGTTGGTGATGACGCGATCCGGGCAGGCCGCTCTGACGAGGACATCACCATCCAAAACAGCACCGTGACCATTGCAGGCACGAACTCGGAAGGCAATTTCTTCCAGTTTGGCATTCGGTGCGGCAAGCTCACCGTGGCGAACAGCACGCTGGATGTGAAAGCCGGCGGCTCGGCCGTCGTGGCAAACGAGTTGGAGGCTTCCGGCGCAGGCACCGTCATCACGGCGGAAACGGATGCATCGGAGGAACAGGAGTATTATGCCCTCGTACTGGACGAGCTGACCCTGCAGGACGGCCTCGATCTGGTGGAAGGCGAAATGAACAAGAGCAAGAAGGCGAAGATCGCCCAGCCGGAGCAGGCCCCCACGGACTTTAAGGTCTACTGGGTCGTCCATCCGGGGGACGAACCGGTGAATGGAGGAATGCAGTTCCCCGGTGCGATCACCGGCAGCGAGGAGGAAGCCCGCCTCTTTGAGGGCTGGTTCCTCGAAGACGGCACCCGCTTGGAGGATAGCCCCTACTACATGGGCCCGGGCGCGAACCATGTGGGCAACCTCGACCGGGACGTGACCTTCTATGGCCATTGGCGCACCGCCGAGAGCGGCGAG
>NZ_FMFG01000064.1:2157-4767 GCF_900066275.1 uncultured Faecalibacterium sp.
GAGTGGCCGTGCCCCATACCCGCGCCGACGGCAGCTTTAAGCCGGACAAGGGCGTTGCCAAGTGGCGCGTCATCCGCGGCTACCGGGCAGTGACCGAACCATGACCGTGCAGGTAAAATAGCCCCACAGCACAAGGCCCCGCAGACTTTGAAAAAGGTCTGCGGGGCCGCTGTTTGTTTGTGCGTGGCGTGCAGGGAAAGTTTGAGAAGGCGTACGGCAAACCTGTTCCGCGCATTACATCTCATGTGCTGCGACACACCTTCTGCACCAATGTTCAGCAGGCCGGGTTGGATGTGAAGAGCCTGCAATACCTGATGGGACACTCCAATGCCAGTGTGACGTTGGATGTCTACACGCACAGTAGTTTTGAATCGGTTGAAAGAGCCTTTGAACAGATCGCCGGCAACCTGTGATTTTCGACGCATGAAGCGGAATTGCTTACTCAATAAGTACCTTATGGAGACGGGATCTCTTCGGAGACCCCGTCTCTTTTTGTATAGAAACCACAGATGCAGCCCACTCTATCAAAAAGGGGTGAGCAGATGTCCGGCAAACGGGTATTGGCGTTGTATGCAGCTGTTCTGCTGGGGTTTGCGGTAGTTTTGTGCCGCCTGTATTTTCTGGCAGAGAACCATACCTATGCTGCCCGGGCCGAAGCACAGAGCACAGTCCGGCTCTCGCTGCCTGCCCGGCGGGGCAGCTTTTACGATCACAGCGGCCTGCTTCTCACCGGGCTGGAAACGCGGTATCTTGCCCTCTGCTTCCCGGGCGAAAACAACTACACACGCCTGTATGCATTTACGGATAGTGCCGGGCAGGCACTTTTGTACCGGAACCGCAACCGCTCCGCACCGTTTCTGCTGGAAGTGGACCGCGACCTTTCCGGGCGCGGCATACGCTGCTTTGCAACGGCACGGCGCTGCGCAGAAGTTCCGCTGTGCCAGCATCTGATCGGCTATCTGGATGCAGAAGGCTGCGGCATTGCCGGGCTGGAAAAGGCGCTGGACAGCCAGCTGGCCGGGACAAAGGAGCATGACACGCTGGTGTGCGCGGTCACAGCACAAGGACGGCTGCGGGCCGGGGAAACACCGCAGCTTACCCGGCAGGACAGCAGTGCGGGGGGCATGCAGCTGACGATCTCCCGCCCGGTGCAGCGTGCCGCCGAAGCGGTGGCCGCAGACACCATGACCAGCGGCTGCATTCTGGTTCTGGACACGGCCACTGCTGCGGTTCGCGCCAGCGTCAGCGTACCGGGCTATGACCCGGATGACCTTGCCGCAAGTCTGGATGCACCGGACAGTCCGTTCCTGAACCGCGCACTGGAAAGCTATGCTGTGGGTTCAGTGTTCAAGCCGGTGCTGGCTGCGGCAGCGCTGGAGCAGGGCATCCTGCCGGAGTACGAATGCACCGGTGCGGTGGTGGTGGATGGACAGATCTTCCGCTGCGCAGGCGGTGTTCCGCACGGAACGGTAGACATGACTGCGGCTCTGGAAAAAAGCTGCAACGGCTATTTTATCCGGCTGGGGCAGCAGCTGGGGGCAGAGACGCTTTTGCAGATGTCTCGGCAGCTTGGCTTCGGGCAGGAGGTGCCGGTGGCAGGTGCGCTGCACGCCGATGCCGGAAAGCTGCCGTCTGCCGGGGAGCTTGCCCAGAGCGGCCAGCTGGCAAATTTCAGCTTTGGGCAGGGCGGTCTGCTGGCATCACCGGTACAGATCGCCGCCATGATGAACACCATTGCTTCCGGCGGGGTGTACCGCACGCCTTTCTTTGTGTGTGGCTCGGTGGATGAAACTGACGGTACGCCGCTGGAAACGCTTGCACATCCGCAGTCAAGGCGGGTGATGAGTGCGGAAAATGCAGCGCTCCTGCGTAAAATGCTGCAGCAGGTGGTGGAAGAGGGCACCGCACAGGATGCTGCCTGGCTGGAAGAAGGGGCTGGCGGCAAGACCGGTACCGCGCAGACCGGGCAGTTCACACCGGATGGCACGGAACGCAAAAACTTGTGGTTCACAGGGTTTTACCCGGCGCAGCAGCCGCGCTACACCATTGTGGTGCTGCAGGACGGGCAGGTGAGCACGGAACATTCCAGCGCCGCCATCTTTGCCCGGCTGTGCGCAATGCTGGACCTTCTGGCATAAAAATGCACGGTTTCTGCTTGCTTTTTTGCGCTTGTTATGCTACTATATATTTGTATTTCTGCGTAGTTTTTGTTGAATTAAAATAAAGGAGCGTTTCAATCCATGTCTGTTATCGAAATTGTTGGCGGTGTGATCCTGCTGATCGCTTCGCTCGTCATCGTTTTCCTCACTCTCATGCAGCACACCCACGGTCAGGGCCTTTCCGGTGCTATCAACGGCAGTATGGGCGGCGCAAACAATGCCCGTTTGACCCCGGCTGATCAGATGCTGGCCAAGACCACCCGCATTGCAGGTATTGTTTTCTTTGTGGTTGCCATTCTGGCATGTCTGTTTGCAGGCCGTCTGGCAGATTGACAAGGTTCGTGCAGCCCCGTGTAAAGGACGGGGCTGTTTTTCTGTGTTATGATAGGATGTCGGCGGCAGTCTGACCGCCGGGCAGGGTGGGGCAGCTGGCCCACGATTGGCAGCGCTG
>NZ_FMFG01000102.1:0-448 GCF_900066275.1 uncultured Faecalibacterium sp.
CGTGTTACTACAAGAAAGAGATGTTTGGCCGCTTTATTGATGATGAAAAGATGTATGATTGGGACAGTGCCTATATCAGTCAGGTTCTGCACAGCCCAGTCTACGCCGGACACATCATCTACGAAGCCAAGCCCACCGTGTCCATGAAATCCAAAAAGCGGCGTTATATTCCGTTTGAAGAACGCGCTATCGTTCCGAATACACATGAAGCAATCATCCCACAAGACCGTTGGGAGAACGTGCAGCGAATCCTTTACAGCCGTTCCAGTAGTTTTATGTGCGATAAGACCGACTACGACAATATCTTCAAAGGCATCGTCCGCTGTGCAGACTGCGGCAGAACGATGTTAGTCAAGGTCGAGCACAGGCGCAAACGTAACAGTGTTCTGGATCAGACCTTTTATTGTTGCAGCACTTATCGGAAATATGGTGCGAAAGCCTGTGACTC
>NZ_FMFG01000030.1:0-29701 GCF_900066275.1 uncultured Faecalibacterium sp.
TTTGGAAGTCATTCTTTTGCCTCAGCGCTTGGCGCTCAAGTATAATACCACACCCCCGCCTCCTTGTCAACACTTTTTGACAGATTTTTTCCATTCTTTTTTGCGCACGACCGGAAACGGCATCTGACCGTGAGGTATATGCGCCGCAGCTGCTTTGGTGCAGCTTGGCACAAATGCCTTTTCTCTTTGCTTATATAATGTATTATAAAGCTTTCGCCGTATAATATTTTGCGATATTACACCTCGGAAACAGGTGTGCGTTGTCAAGAGGTCTTGGCTCAGATTTTATCCTGAAAATTATCCATGAATTTTGGCTAAAACTCCAAAACGCAAAATGTAGTGGTATTTTCCTTGACTTGCCACTAGATAGTGATAGAATAGAGCTACATTCAGTTTGTTGGATATCGTGTGCGTAAAACGGGTATCTCTTATTGTAAGAGATACCCGTTCACACTGTGCTTTATTTGTTAAGGAGGAGAGCCGATGAAGATCATCAAACGCAACGGTGCAGAGGTCCCCTTTGATATCACCAAGATCATCACCGCTGTTACTAAGGCCAGCGATTCCGTGAGCGGCCAGAGCCGTCTAACCAAGGACCAGATCACCCAGATCGCCGCTGCTGTTACCGACCAGTGTCAGGCGCTGAACCGCGCCGTCAGCGTGGAAGAAGTGCAGGATATGGTGGAGAACCAGCTCATGGACATCAAGGCACATGATGTGGCCCGGCACTACATCACCTACCGCTATGTGCAGAGCCTGAAGCGCCAGACCAACACCACCGATGAGCGCATCCTGAGCCTGATCGAGTGCCAGAACGAAGAGGTCAAGCAGGAGAACGCCAACAAGAACCCCACCGTGAACAGCGTACAGCGCGACTATATGGCCGGTGAGATCTCCAAAGATCTGACCGCCCGTCTGCTGCTGGACCCGGAGATCGTCAAGGCCCATCAGGAGGGTCTGATCCACTTCCACGATTCCGACTACTTTGCCCAGCACATGCACAACTGCGATCTGGTGAATCTGGAGGACATGCTGCAGAACGGCACCGTCATTTCCGGCACCTATATTGAAAAGCCTCACAGCTTCTCCACCGCCTGCAACATCGCCACCCAGATCATTGCACAGGTAGCATCCAACCAGTACGGCGGCCAGAGCATCAGCCTGACCCACCTCGCCCCCTTTGTGGATGTCTCCCGCAAGAAAATCGCCGCTGAGGTAGAAGTGGAAATGGCCGGTCTGGACGTTTCTGCTGAGCGCAAGAAGGAGATCGTGGAGCGCCGCCTGCGCAGCGAGATCAACCGCGGTGTGCAGACCATCCAGTATCAGGTGGTCACGCTGATGACCACCAATGGTCAGGCCCCCTTTATCACCGTGTTCATGTATCTGGGTGAGGCGCGCAATCCGCAGGAGAAGGCAGACCTTGCCATCATCATTGAGGAGACCATCCGCCAGCGCTATCAGGGCGTGAAGAACGAGGCCGGTGTGTGGATCACCCCCGCCTTCCCCAAGCTGATTTATGTGCTGGAAGAGGACAACATCCGCCCCGGCACTCCCTACTATTATCTGACCGAGCTGGCCGCCAAGTGCACCGCAAAACGCATGGTGCCCGACTATATCTCCGAGAAGAAAATGCTGGAGCTCAAGGTGGACAAAAACGGCGAAGGCCACTGCTACACCTGCATGGGCTGCCGCAGCTTCCTGACCCCCTATGTGGACCCCGAGACCGGCAAGCCCAAATACTACGGTCGGTTCAATCAGGGCGTTGTCACCATCAATCTGGTGGATGTGGCACTCTCCTCCAAGGGCAACTTTGAGAAGTTCTGGAAGATCTTCGACGAGCGTCTGGCCCTGTGCCACCGCGCACTGCAGGCACGGCACAAGCGGCTGCTGGGCACTCCCAGCGATGCCGCTCCCATTCTGTGGCAGTATGGTGCACTGGCTCGCCTGAAAAAGGGAGAAAAGATCGACAAGCTGCTGTTCGGCGGCTACTCCACCATCAGTCTGGGCTATGCCGGTCTGTATGAGTGCGTGAAGTATATGACCGGCAAGAGCCACACCGATGCCGGTGCAAAGCCCTTTGCTCTGAGCGTGATGCAGCACATGAACGACAAGTGCAACGCCTGGAAAAAGGCCGAGAACATCGACTACTCTCTCTATGGCACCCCGCTGGAATCCACCACCTACAAGTTCGCCAAGTGCCTGCAGAAGCGCTTTGGCATCGTGCCCGGCATTACCGACAAGAACTATATCACCAACAGCTACCATGTGCATGTGTCGGAGCAGATCGATGCCTTCACCAAGCTGAAGTTTGAATCCGACTTCCAGCGCCTGTCCCCGGGCGGTGCCATCAGTTATGTGGAAGTGCCCAACATGCAGGACAATCTGGAAGCCGTCATAAGTGTGCTGCAGTTCATCTATGACAACATCATGTATGCGGAGTTGAACACCAAGTCGGATTACTGTCAGGTCTGCGGCTATGACGGCGAGATCAAGATCGTGGAGGATGACGGCAAGCTGGTGTGGGAGTGCCCCAAGTGCGGCAACCGCGACCAGAACAAGCTGAACGTTGCCCGCCGCACCTGCGGCTATATCGGCACCCAGTTCTGGAATCAGGGCCGCACGCAGGAGATCAAGGACCGCGTGCTGCATCTGTAACCTTTTTTGTAGAAAGGAAAGCATCCCTGCCCTCTCCGTCATCGCTGACGCGATGCCACCTCCCCCAAAGTGGGAGGCCTTGGCAGTCCATGCAAAGTGTGTGGTTTCGCCAGGGGCTCTCCCTTTGACAGACTTCCCCCGCGCCGGGGGAAGATGGCGAAGCCAAAAGGGGGAACAGGCTGGACGCGAAGCGGCCTGAGAGGGCTAGGCCGCTAAAATTATGAACTACGCAACCATCAAATACTATGACATTGCCAACGGCCCGGGGGTGCGCACCAGCGTGTTCGTGTCCGGCTGCCGCCACCACTGCCCGGGGTGCTTCAACGCCGTGGCGTGGGACTTTGACTATGGCCAGCCCTTCGACAAACCCACCCGCAACGAGGTGTTTGCATCCTGCCAGCCGGACTATATCGCGGGCCTATCGCTGCTGGGCGGCGAACCCATGGAGCCGGAAAATCAGCGGGAGCTGCTGCCCTTCGTGCGCAACTTCAAGGCCTTGTACCCGAACAAAACGGTATGGTGCTATTCCGGCTACACCTGGGAACAGCTGACCGGCAAAGAGCCAAGCCTTGCCCGGTGTGAAGCCACCGACGAGCTGCTGAGCCTGCTGGATGTGCTGGTGGACGGCGAGTTCGTGCAGGCAAAGCACGATATCTCCCTGCGGTTCCGGGGCAGCAGCAACCAGCGTCTGCTGGATGTGAAAAAGACCCTTGCCGCCGGTCAGCCCGTGTGGTGGGAGGACGAAAAGGTGTTCGCCACCCATACTATGGAAAAATAAACACAACAGAAAAAAGCGTCCGGTTTTCCACTTCCTGAACGGAACGTGTGGAAAACCGGACGCTTTCTTTTTTGTTTTACTCTCTGCTGCCCACGGCATCCTCGATGATGCGCAGGAAGGCATTGCCGTAGCGGGCGGCTTTCTTCTCGCCCACACCGCTGATATTCAGCAGTTCATCGGTGCTCAGCGGCTTCTTCTCCACCATTTCCCGCAGGGTAGCATCGCTGAACACCATAAAGGCCGGGATATTCTGCTTTCCGGCCAGCCGCTTGCGCTGAGCATAGAGGGCATTCAGCAGCTTTTCGTCAAACTCGCTCAGCTCGCCTGCCACTGCCTTTGTGCGGCGCGGCTTCTCGCTCAGCCGTCTTGCATTGTCTGCCGCACGGCGCCGGGAATACTCCACCTGCAGCTGCGCTTCCTGCTCTGCAGCCAGACAGCAGGAGCAGTTGCCGCATTTCTTTGGTGCAGCTTCGCCGAAGTAATGCAGCAGAAATCCCCGCAGACAGTCCTGCGTGGTGGAATAGAAGGTCATGTACTTGAGCCGCTCCTCCGCCTTGCGGGCCGCTTCGGCCTTTACATCGGCGGGCAGGCCGTTGTCTGCCTCCATCTCCTTTTCAATAAAGAAGCGGATGGTGCGCACATCGGTGCCGGAATAGAGCAGCGTGCACCGGGCGGGCTGTCCATCGCGGCCTGCACGGCCTGCTTCCTGATAATAACTTTCCACATCCTTGGGCATATTGTAGTGGATTACGAACCGCACGTTGGGCTTGTCGATGCCCATGCCGAAGGCATTGGTGGCTACCATGATCTGCACCCGGTCGTAGAGGAAATCGTCCTGATTCTTCCGCCGGGTATCCGCGTCCAGCTTGGCATGGTAGGCCGCAGCCCGGATACCGCGGCTCTGCAGCAGGCGGGCAGTCTCATCCACCTGCTTTGTGGTGCTGCAGTAGACGATGCCCGCGTTGTCACCCTCTTTCAGCACAAGATCCAGCAGCTCCTTCGGCTTCTGGCTGGGCAGGGCGCGCCGGGTCTCAAAATAGAGGTTGGGCCGGTCAAAGCTGGTGGTCACCTCGTAGGGCTTCTGCAAGGCCAGCTGTTCCCGGATGTCGTCCCGCACATGGGCGGTGGCCGTGGCCGTGAATGCGCCCACCACCGGACGGCTGGGCAGGCTGTCCACAAAGGCTTTGATGCGCAGGTAGCTGGGCCGGAAGTCCTGTCCCCACTGGCTGATGCAGTGGGCCTCGTCCACCGTCACCATGCTGATCTCCCGCTCCTGTGCAAACCGCTGGAAGCCGGGCATTTCCAGCCGCTCCGGTGCCACATAGATGATCTTGTACCAGCCTTCCCGGGCGCGGCGCAGCATCAGGGCCTTCTGGTTATCGTTCAGGCTGTTGTTCAGAAACGCCGCCGCCACACCGGCCTGCACCAGTGCCCCCACCTGATCCTTCATCAGACTGACCAGCGGCGACACCACGATGGTAATGCCCGGCAAAAGCAGCGCCGGCACCTGATAGCAGATGGATTTGCCCGCACCGGTGGGCATCACCGCCAGTACATCCTGCCCGGCAAGCAGGCGGCTGACGATCTCCTCCTGTCCCGGGCGGAAGCTGTCGTAGCCGAATACCTTTTTTAAGATCGAGTGCGGGTTTTCCATGGGTCCCTCCGTATCATAGAATAGGTTTTTTCTGCGCAATGTCTTCAAAACCATATCAGTATACCACAAAAGCCGGGCTTTTGCGCAGGTGCAGAGCCGTTTTTTTGGCAAAAAGCACGAAATGTCAAAGGTAATTTTTTTGCAAATGATAGCTTTTCAGGCGCGAAAATGATATAATAGGAGCACATAACTCCATGTCCGGCGTTTTTTTGTGCGCCGACTGTTGATAGAAAAAGGAGCAATCATCTTATGCAGCAGAAACTCATCACCTTTGCCGTTCCGTGCTACAACTCGGCGGCATATATGCGCCATTGCGTCGAGACCCTGCTTTCTGCCGGAGAGCAGGCCGAGATCATCCTTGTGGACGACGGTTCCGTGAAGGACGATACCCCGGCCATCTGCGACGAGTACGCCGCCAAATATCCCACCATCGTCAAGGCCATCCATCAGGAGAACGGCGGCCACGGTGAGGGCGTCAATCAGGGCATCCGCAACGCCACCGGCCTGTACTATAAGGTAGTGGACAGCGACGACTGGCTGGACACCGACGCCCTGAAAAAGGTTCTGGCCCGCCTGACCACTCTGGTGGCCCGCGGCACCGCGCCGGACATGATGATCTGCAACTATGTGTACGAGCATGTGGAGGACAACACCACCCTGACCGTGCGCTACACCAACGTGTTCCCGCAGAACCGCCTGTTCAACTGGACCCATGTGGGCCACTTCCGCCCGGATCAGAACATCCTGATGCACTCGGTGATGTACCGCACCGAGGTGCTGCGCAAGTGCGGCATGGTGCTGCCCAAGCATACCTTCTATGTGGACAACATCTTTGTCTACCAGCCCCTGCCCTACGTCAAGAGCATGTACTACATGGATCTGGATCTGTACCGCTACTTCATCGGCCGTGCCGACCAGAGCGTGAACGAGAGCATCATGGTCAAGCGGGTGGATCAGCAGCTGCGGGTCACCCGGCACATGATCGACTGTCAGGATCTGGATGAGCTGAAGGATCAGAAACGTCTGCACGCCTACATGGTGCACTATCTGTCCGTGATGATGGCCGTGAGTGACATCTTCCTGCTGCTGGACGGCAGCGACGAGGCAAAGGCCAAGCGCACCGGGCTGTGGCAGTACCTCAAGGACCACGTAAGCACCGGCGTTTACCGCGCCGTACGCTACAATCTGGGCGGTCTGACCGACCTGAAGTTCCCCGGCGGCGACAAGCTCACTCTGGGCGTCTACCGCCAGCTGCGCAAGGTCTTCAAGTTCAACTGATTGTTTGAAATTTACTTCTTCCGTCACGTCTTACGCCGTGCCAGCTTCCTCAAAGAGGGAGCCTTTGGCAGAATGGAACACTTCTCCTTCTCGCCAGAGCCTCCCTCCGTGAGAAAGACTCCCCCGGCCGGGGGAGGTGGCACGAAAGTGCCAGAAGGGGAATGGGTGGCATCGCGCAGCGATGACGGAAGGAGTTTCTTTTATTTGCCCGACCGGAGCTCTTTGCCGGGGCTCCATATTCCGGTTGCTTTTTGTCTGGGCGGATAGTATATTGGACGTATATGCGTCTTTTCTGGCTGTGCTGCGTTTTCCCTTTTCGTTCTTTCCTTTCGCTGATCGCGGGCCCGCTGCAGTGATGCTATCCAGAAGTACCTCGGCATCACCCTGCTGCCGCAGGCCGGTGTGGCACTGGGCATGGCTGCCACAGCCGCCCAGCTCTCGGACGGCCACATGGTGCGCAACGTGGTGCTGTTCTCGGTGCTGGTGTATGAGCTGGCAGGCCCCACGCTGAACAAGATCGCACTGACTGCCGCTGGAGAGATCCGTCCCGAGGGACGCACCAGCGCCCGTGTGGAGAACAAGCCGGAAGAAGTTGCATAAAAGGTTGTTTTTTGTCGAAATGTCACGCAATCATTGACGAACCCTGTTATTTTTTGTATACTGAGCATAGCGCCACTGGAACAATTTTCCTATTGTGTCACAGACTGGCTATCACAGGAAAAGGATAAAGGAGAATGGAATACTATGAAAAGTACCGGTATCGTCCGCGGCATCGATGCGCTGGGCCGCATCGTTCTGCCCAAGGAGCTGCGCACCAGTATGCATCTGGACACTGACACCAAGCTGGAGATCTTTGTGGATGGCGACTCCATCGTGCTCAAAAAGCATCGGCCCGCCGGCAGCTGCGATTTCTGCGGCGAGGTGGATGAGTCTTCGGTGCAGTTTGCGGGCTACTGCATCTGCCCGGCCTGCCGCCGCAAGATCGGTGCACTGTAAAACACACAAAAAGGAGGCTCTGCTATGAGCCAGATGATCGATTTCACCGTCCCGTCCACTGTGCCGGGGCGGACTTTGCATGCCTTCCGCTGTGTGCCGGAGGGTGAAGTAAAGGCGGTTCTGCAGTTGTCCCACGGCATGGTGGAATTTATTGACCGCTACAAGCCGCTGGCGGAATATCTGGCCGGGCGGGGCATCCTTGTTACCGGCCACGACCATTTGGGCCACGGCGGCTCCATCCGCACCAAAGCGGACTACGGCTACTTTGCCGAGCCGGACGGCAACCGCGCCGTTCTGGCCGACCTGCACGCCATGACCGTGCGCACCAAAGAGCTGTACCCGGGCGTGCCTTATTTTCTGCTGGGGCACAGCATGGGTTCGTTCTATGCCCGGCAGTATTTGTGCGAGTATGGCAGCGAACTGGACGGAGCCATCATCATGGGCACCGGCTTCCAGCCCAAAGCGCTGGTGCAGTTTGCCAAAGCCCTCTGCCGGGTGCTGGCGGTCTTTCATGGCTGGCAGTACCGCAGCAAGTTCGTGGCCAACATGTCCTTTATGGGCTACAACAAAGGGCTGGAGGGCCGCACTACCCACGACTGGCTCAACCGCGATCAGGCCGAGGTGGACAAATATCTGGCCGACGAACGCTGCACCTTTACCTTTACGCTGAACGCCTACTACAGCATGTTCAGCGGCATCCTGCGCCTGCACGACCCGGCGTTCCTTGCAAAAATGCCCAAAGACCTGCCGCTGCTGTTCTTGGCTGGCGATGCCGACCCGGTGGGCGAACAGGGCAAGGGCGTGCAGCGTGCCATCCAGAGCCTGAAAGATGCCGGTGTGCAGAACATTGAGTGCAAGCTGTACCCCGGTGCCCGGCATGAACTGCTGGTGGAAACGAACCATCAGGAAGTGTTTGAAGATATCGGCAGCTGGCTGGAAAAGCATCTTGCCTGATCTGCCGCATCCGTTTTACCGTCATTCTGAGGAATGGCGGTACTTTTTGCCCTAATGGCTGGCGGCACTTTTGCCAGCCTGACCGGCAAAAATGCCCGGCACTGAATGTTTTCCCGATTGCTGAAAAAGTCCCCGGAACCAGCGTTCCGGGGACTTTCTGCGTTTATTTTCAGTTATGCTGTTATGCTTTCTTGGGTGCGATCCAGCCGTCGATCACATTTACCAGTGCCTTGCCGCGGCGGCCCAGAAGCTTGGGCAGCAGGACACGGGCCATGGCCCACACACCGGCAAAGTTGTACAGGATGATCAGTGCCGTGATGATGCCGGTCCACAGGCCGTAGAGCGGCGTTTCGGCCAGCAGCACAAAGGCTTCGATCACCAGCGCAGCCGCGTTCACCAGCACGCGGCCCGGATGTACCTGCATCCCGATCATGCGGTGGGCATCGATGGCGCGCAGGGTGAACACCAGCGCAAGGCCAAGGAAGGACGCATAGGTAGCGCCCACAGGCCCCCACCACTTGATGAAGAAGTAGTTCATGATGCAGTTGCTCACAGCACCCGCCATCATGGTGATCATGCTGCGGGCGGACTTTTTATTCACCACATACACGCTGTTCATGAACTGGTTGAAGCAGCTGCAGGTGGAAGCCAGCACAAGGAACGGCACAAAGTGCCATGCATAGTAGTAGTTGGACTTCATCACGTGCATCACCGGGCGGCACAGCCAGATGATACCGGCTGCGCAGCAGAACAGCACACTGGAATAGGTGCGGAAAATTTTGGTAAAGAACTTTGCGCGGCCCTCTTCCTCGGTCACAGCGGAGAGCTGCCATGCATCGTAGAAGATCAGGCCCAGCGTAGTAAGGATGGTGGGCAGGAAATAGCCGGTGGAAAGCAGGCCGCTCCATGCATTGCCGTCGCGGCCGTCCAGGCCGTTGCACATCTCACGCACAAAGAACAGGTCGGATGCGTTGATGATCCAGAAGCTGATCTGTGCCGGGATCATGGGCAGCGAGAAGCGCAGCATCTGCTTCCACAGATCCTTGTTGATGCCCTTCAGCTCCACATAGTTCCACAGCTTGCCGGTGAACATCAGGAACAGCACACTGGAAAGGTCGCCGCTGATGATGGCCAGCAGGTAGCCGTTGGCACCCCACTTGAAGCCCACCAGATACAGCACGTAGAAAGCCATAGTGGCTACGGTGCACAGCACGCCGTCCACGGCCACCAGCTTGTTCCACTGGCGGCTGCGCACGAACTGGGTGCACAGGGTGCGCAGGCAGCTCATGAGCACATAGATGTAAATGAGCAGGCCGTACTGTGCCATATCGGGCAGGAACTGCGCAATGGGCCAGCACAGTACCAGAATGCCAAAGCCGCCCAGAATGGTCAGCAGGCCGTTGGTGAACACCTGTTTTTCGCTGTTGCCCTTGTCCAGACCAAAGCGGATGATGGCGTTGGACATGCCCATGGACACGAACGGGATGAGCAGGTTCGCGTACTGGCTCAGGATCTTGGAAAGGCCCAGATCCGAGATCTCCGCCATTGCATAGGTAAGGAACGGCTGGACGATCAGGGTGAGCAGCTTTGACGAAAAGCTGGAAATGGCAAAGATCAATGTGTTGCCGGCAAGCTTTGAATATTTATCGCCGGACTTTTTTTCGTTTTCCAAGGGAACTTCCCTCCTGTTTTACAATTCGGATGCGGGCCGGTCTGTGACCGCCCGCATCCGCTTTCCCACTATTTAGTCACTTTAAAAGCGCCCGCCGGGCTTTCCAGTCCGGCAGCAGCTTTGCCACCTCGGCCCAGAACGCCGGGCTGTGGTTGGGCTGCAAAAAGTGGCAGTACTCATGCACTACCACATAAATCTGCGCCGCCGGGGGCATATGATACAGCTGCAGCGCAAAGGTGATCTGCCGCTTTGCCATAAAGCACACGCCCCACCGGCTGGTCATGCTGCGCACTTTGATAACAGGCTTGTGCCCGCCCAGCACTCCGGCAAAGGCCGGGTAGACCTTATCGCTCATGGCCGTAAAATAGGCCAGCGCTGTTTCCTTATCCGGCAGAGGCCGCGCTTCCTGCGCTGCGCGCCGCATGGCACGTTCCCGGGCCTGCTGCACCCAGTCGGCGCGTGCGGCCACAAAGCGGTCTGCCGCTTCTGCGCTCGTCCGCAGGGGGATGCTCACCGCCACGGTGCCATCCTCCCGCACACGGATGTTCAGGTTCTTGACCCGTTTGCGGGTCAGCTCGTATTGGATGCCGCCTGCCGTGCGCAGCTGTGTCTCCTGCTTTCTGCTCGCCATGAAGTCAGGTAGTCTTTTTTGCCCGGTGCAGCATTTCCAGCGGCAGCTGGGCCAGCACCACAGCAGCAAAGATCAGTACGCAGCCAAAGACTTCCCGGGCAGAAAGGTTCTGGTGCAGCAGCATCCAGCCGCCCAGCGCACTGAACACGCTTTCCAGACACATGATCAGGCTGGCAATGGCGGGGTTCAGGTCCCGCTGGCCCAGGATCTGCAGGGTGTAGGCCACGCCGCTGGACATGATGCCGCAGTAGAGGATCGGCAGCGCATTCTCCGCGAACTGCGCTGCGGAAGGTGTCTCGAACAGCAGAGCCGCAGCGGTGCTTTCCACCGACACCACCAGAAACTCGGCAAGGCTCAGCCGCACGCCGTCCACCTGCGGGGAAAAGTGGTCCACCGCAATGATCTGGAAGCTGAACAGCACCGCACAGCTCAGCAGGAGCCAGTCGCTGGACTCGATGCTGCCAAAGCCGTTTTTCATGCACAGCAGATACAGGCCCAGCACGGCCACCACCATGCTCACCCACAGCTGCGCACTGCCCTTCCGGCCCAGAAACAGGCCGAACACCGGCACCAGCACCACATACATGGCGGTCAGGAAGCCGGCCTTTGCCGTGGACGGATTGATGGTAATGCCGATCTGCTGTGCAGCGGATGCAGCAAACAGAAGGGTGCCGCACACAAAGCCTGCCGCCAGCAGCTTTTTCTTCTCGGCAGCAGTTTTGGGCTTTGCATCGGTGCCGCTTTTGCGGCGGATGGCATCAAACACCATCACCGTGGGGATCAGCACCAGTACAGCCAGCCAGCTGCGCCCGGCCAGAAAGCTGTAGGCTCCCATGCCGGAACCGGCGCTCTGGGCCACAAAGGCTGTGCCCCAAATAAGGGAGCACAGCAGCAAAAGCAGAGAGTTCTTGGTTTGTGTGTTCATCAGCCAATGCCCTCCACCTTCAGCAGGCCGTACAGGTAGTACTTGCTGGAGTCATAGGAGATAGTCACACGGTACTGCGCCGCCGGATCCAGCCCGGAGATGGTGCAGCGGTAGTCGGTGCCGTCGGTATGGATATAATAGGTGCTGTCGGTCACATATTCTGCGCCGCCGTCCACCTTTTTCCACACGGCCACCTTGAACCGCTGGGTGCCCTCAGCCGTGCCGCAGCCCATAATGCTCAGCGTGCCGGAGGGCACGGTAAAGTAGCTGGTCTGGCGGCTCCAGATGCCGTTGAACACTGCATACAGGCAGCCATCCGCCGTGGCCGTGGCAAACTTGGCCGAGGAGTCTGCAATGCCCTGAATGATCAGCGGATCACTGGTCTGGTCGGCCCAGCGGGTAGTGTCCTCTTCCTGCACTTCGTCTGAAGTGCCCGATGCCTTGTGCACGATGCTCTTCAGGGTGTCCTTGCAGCCGATCAGGCCCACTGCAAGCACCAGCGCCATCAGCAGCACAACGATCCTTTTTTTCATCTTCATACGTTTCCTCACGAAGCAATGCGCTTCTCTTTGTTTTTCATCCCTCCGCCCTGTTCTTGTACAGAGCAGATACAGATATAGTATACCGCATTTTCCGGCGCTGTACAAGACATTTGTCCTGTGCCGTACTGCAAGAAAAGCCCCGCCGGGGCTTTTCTTTTTGTGCGGTTTGCCGCCTGATTTTACGTTTCTTTGCCAGTGACCGCCCGCAGGGCAGCACACTCGGCAGCGGCCTGCTCCGGTGCACCTGCACCAAACAGACTGCCGTACCGGTACAGCGCCCAGCCGCCCGCGTTCTGGCTGCGCAGGTCCTGCACCTGCCGGGCCAGCACATCGCCGGTGCTCCAGCCGCTCACGCTGTCCGGGTTCGCGCCGCCGTCACCTGCGCCCACGCGGTACGCACCCAGCCCGAAGTACAGGGCCACGCCCTCTGCGCGCGGGTACGCCAGCCACGCGGGCACGATGTTCTCAAAGGCAAATCGGGTGCTGCCGCTCTGCAGCGTGTAGCCATAGCCCCAGTAGATCTGCGGGCAGAGATAATCCACCACCTGTTCTTCCCCGCCCGCAGCCAGCCACGCCGTCACATCGCTGTACTGGCTGTTGAGGTCGTTGTCGGGATTCCCCTGCGGACTGATGCCAAAGCGCAGCGTCGGGTCTGCAGTCTTCACCGTGTCGTGCACCTTCTTGACCAGAGCGGTCACGTTCTGCCGCCGCCATGCTGCAAGGTCTGCCGCACCGCTGGCCGCAAACTGCGCCGCATCGATGCTTTCTTCGGTCGTAGGGTAAAAATAATCGTCAAAGTGGATGCCGTCCACCGCGTAGTTCTGCAAAAGCTCGGCCACGCCCTGCACCACATAGTCCGCCGCTGCAGGCTCGGCCGGGTTCAGATACAGCCCGTCGCCCACTGCACACACCCATTCCGGGTGGGCGTTGGCAAGGTTGTTCTCTGCCAGATTCGGCGGCATGGCTGCAGAGGACCGCAGCCGGTAGGGATTCAGCCACGCTTCCACCGAAAGGCCGCGCCCGTGGGCCTCCTGCAAAAGGATGTCCAGCGGGTCAAAACCGGGGTCCTGCCCCTGCACGCCGGTGCACAGGTGGCTCCACGGGAACAGCTGGCTTTTGTAAAGTGCATCTCCGAAGGGCCGCACCTGCGCAAGCACCGTGTTCAGCCCAAGGCCCGCGCAGTTTTCCAGCATTTGCACGCACCCGGCGCGGAAGGCATCCGCCGAGGAAAAATCCATTGCTGCCCATTCCAGATAGCTCACCCATACGGCCCGCCACTCGCCTGCAGGCAGGGCAGGGTTCTCAACAGACTGTTTTTCTGCTTTTGTTTTGTCCCGTTTGGAAAACTTTTTTCTGCGCAGCCACAGCCCCGCACCCACACAGGCAGCAGCACCGGCCCCCGCCAGAAAGGTGCGCCGGTTCACACGGCGCGGTTCCGCTTCCGTTTTTTTGGACTTGCGCCGCTGGGTCACAGGGTCTCCTCCTGGGTCTTATACAGCACAAGCGCTGCCCAGCCACGGGCGCAGGCCAGCAGCACGAACATGATGTTCGTCCAGAAGGCAAGGGCGCTCATGCCCGCATACTTCGTCAGCAGCCAGAACAAAAGGCGCAGCGCTTCCGAGATGCACACCAGCTGCAGCGGGCGCTGGATGGGTCTGCCGTGGCCGTACTCGATGGCAAGCAGGCCCGGCCACACCAGTGCCGAGCACAGGTCGCCCGCCCAGCCGCCTGCAGCCAGCTTGCTGAGCATCAGCAGCACGAACACCAGCGTGTAGCTGCGCTTATCCTTGGCGGGCGCACCCTTCTGTGCGGCCAAAAACAGCACTGCAATGCCGGTGATGCAGAACACGATCAGTTCCAGCCCCGAAAAATCCATGCCGCCCAGCACGGCAAAGCCGCCCAGCATGGACATTGCCGCTGCCGCCAGCAGGAAAAAGTACCAGGTCTTGCGTGTAAATTTGAGCTTCATTGTGTTCCTCCCGCCTGCAGCAGTGCGCAGGCTCCTGACAAAATTTTCAAAGAATTAAAAATATTATAGCACAAAAGTATGCGGGTTGTGTTACAATAAGAAAAACTCTTCAGGAGGATCTTCATGAACGCCGCAGTTTCCATTATCCTGTTTGCCGCCGTACTTGGCGTGATCGTTTTTCTTTTGTCCCGGCGCGAGAATACCCGCCGCAGCCAGTACGGCCCCGCCGGCCTTTCGGAGTTCCGCACCGACCTGCCGCTGGACGAGTGCTTCGACCGGCTGGACGAGCACAGGGATGCCGACGAGTTCGTGTACGAGTGCCGCCGGGAAAAGGACGGCGGCTTTCTGCTGCATCTCACCCTGCACCAGCCCACCCAGCAGCCGCTGGACACCCTGTATACCCTCCGGCTGGACCCCGGTCGTCAGACCGTAGTGACCCTGATCTTCATCCGCGAAGCCTTTGGCTACAAGGAGCCGCTGTTCCCGCAGGAAATGCTTGATCGTTTTATGCAGCAGAAGCTGGATGCCCACCGTACCAAATAAAGTTTTGTGTAAATGCTTTTCATTTTGCGCTGTTTTTGGTATACTTGTAAGTGCCGCAGCGCAGAATATGCGGGCTAGTAGCTCAGTTGGTCAGAGCTGGCGGCTCATAACCGCTTGGTCCCGGGTTCAAGTCCTGGCTGGCCCACCAAAAAAGCACGAGATTTTGCTCTCGTGCTTTTCTTTTTGCATGAATAGGCGCTTTACTTGTACAATTCTTTGCTCATCTGTTTCCGAATCTCATCACGTCGTCTGTCGTAGACCTGCGTGTAGATTGCAAGGGTCGTGCTGGGCTGAGCGCGTCCGGCTTCTGCGGCCACCGTTGCCACACCGATATTGGGATTAGACAACAGAATGCTGACGAAGGCGTGCCGGAACATATGCGGATGGATTTTTTCGATTAGGGGTACATATCACAGAGCACATGATACGCTGGCCGTTTTTGTTTGCCCCCCATTGCGGCAGATCCTGCTTTCTGCCGCAAATTGCATCAGATCCCGCCGTTTGCTCAATGAGTATTTCCCGCCGTCCCGTTATACTGGGAGAGAAATGGAATTAAACGATGGAGGAACAGACCATGAAATACGGTGTCATCGATGTGGGTGGCGGCCTGCGGGGCATTTACGGCGCTGGCGTGCTGGACCGCTGCCTGGAGGAGGACCTCCGCTTCGATCTCTGCATCGGCGTTTCGGCGGGCAGCGCCAATATGACGTCCTATCTGGCAGGCCAGCATGGGCGGAACAAGCCCTTTTACGATGAATACTCCTTCCGCAGGGAGTACATGAGCGTGCACAACCTCATCCGCAAGCACTCCTATCTCGATCTGGGCTATGTCTACGGCACCCTCAGCAATGCAGGCGGCGAGAATCCGCTGGATTACGCGGCGCTTGCCCGCAGCCCGGCAGAGCTCTGCGTGGTGGCCGCTAATGCACAGAACGGCGAGGCGCAGTATTTCACCAAGGCAGACCTCCACCCGGACGACTACCGCGTCCTCATGGCGTCCTGCTGCATCCCGGTCATCGACCAGCCCTGCGTCATCGACGGCGTGCCTTATTTTGATGGCGGCCTGGCCGACCCCGTCCCGCTGGAATGGGCCTTTGCCCACGGCTGCGACCGGGTGGCTCTCATCCTGACCAAGCCCATCGGGCTGGTGAGTAGTGATGCCCGGGACAAGCATCTGGCACACCTGCTGCAGTCGCATTACCCCGCTGCAGCCGAGGGGCTGCGCCGCCGGGCATGGCGGTACAACACGGCTGTCCAGCGGGCGCGGGAGCTGGAGCGACAGGGCCTTGTCTGCATCATCGCCCCGGACAGCACCGAGGGAATGTCCACCCTGACCAAGAACCGCGCCTGCCTTGAAAAAATGTACGCCAAAGGCAAACAGGACGCCGAAGCGCTGGTGCGGTGGATGCAAAACACCAAACAAGATGAATCGGTGGGCACCTAGAGATGAAACCCGTTCACTTCCCTTGACAATATCCGCCCCGGACATTATACATATGATATGTACATACAGACAAAGGAGCCTGGAGCGGTATCGCTCTGGGCTTTTTGCATTTTGTTGTTCTGCTGCGGACAGATAGAGGGGGTCCGCAGCAGAGGAGTAGAAAACCTCCTTCCCGATTTCTGTAAAAGAAAAAGCTCACCTTCAATTTTAGAAAGTGAGCCATGTAAAGCCAAAATGGTAACAGTAAGTGTCGAGTTTCGTAGGTGAAAATTTTCACCTACCGTTTCACCTACAAAGAGCCGTTTTAGAGACAAAAAGATACCAAAAGTTACGTCAAAGTACACAAAGTCACTTTTATGGAATTATCAAATAGCCATAAAATTTCACAAGAAAAACGGGATTTCAAAATTAGCGACGTTCTCATAACCGCTTGGTCCCGGGTTCAAGTCCTGGCTGGCCCATAACAAAAAAGAGCACCCATCGGGGTGCTCTTTTTTGTTGCCAGTCAGGACTTGAACAAGGCGGCGACGCGAAGCGACGCAAGTAAAGCCCCGGTGGGGCTTTACTTAGCCTGCGGGTCCCAGCGCATAGGAATGTCAAAAGGTGTCGGATGCCGTTCTGAGGGCCAGCCAGGACTTGAACCCAAAACTTATAAAGTTCTCATTGCGGAATCCCTGCTCCCATGATATGATTAAACCAGCTTGGAGGAGGATATCATGCAGAATACAAATAACGAACTCGTGTCCGTCATTGTTCCGGTATATAAAGTAGAACCCTATCTGGACCGGTGTGTCGCCAGCATTCTGGCCCAGACATATCCGAACCTTGAGGTGATTCTGGTCGATGATGGTTCTCCCGATAACTGCCCTGCACTCTGTGATGCATGGGCACAGCGGGACGCACGCATCAGGGTCATCCATAAGAAAAACGGCGGCCAATCCGATGCCCGGAATGTGGGACTGGATGCGGCATCCGGTGCGTACATCTCCTTTGTTGACAGCGATGATTACATTGCAGAAAATTTCATCGAGACCCTTTATGATCTGCTCCATGAGTACCACACCGATATTTCTGCCGTCCATTGGAAACTCGTCTATGCTGACGCGCCGGAGGTCCCTGCTCCGCCTTCTTCCCGAAACGTTACGCTCTTTCAAGGTGCTGATGCCATCCGGGAGCTTTTTACGGAGGATACCTACGCATGTTATGCATGGAATAAATTATGCAAACGGGAACTGTTTGACACCATCCGGTTTCCGGTCGGTCGTGTTATGGAAGATCTTGGCATTGCACACAAGATCCTGTTCGACGCAGGGCAGATCGCGTACTCGGACGAACCCCTGTATTACTATTATCAGCGCGATGGCAGCACTCTCCATACAGACTGTATAAAGTTCTTTCAGGACAGGCTTGCGATGGTCACAGAGCGTTATCTGTTTCTTGAAAAGCTGTACCCCGACATGCTGGAAAACGATGCCTATTTTGTGGATATGGCCCTGAATGATTACCCGATCCTCTATCGTTCTGCCTTAGACCCTGAATCGGATCAGCTCATCCGTCATGCCTACCAAAAGAGCCGTTCTATTTTGTCCTTCTACAATAAAATGCGCTTTGCCTTTTTCAGCCGGAGCAAAGCCCTGTACTACTTTATCGAACGCCGCAACTGCAACCTTGCCCGCTACGATAACTGCTGAATCTCCTGCATTCCATTCCTTTCTGCGTCATTATAATAAAACAAAGAAGGAGCGTTTCCACGCGGGAACGCTCCTTCTTTGTTTACTATCATTTACACCATTTTGCAAACTCTTCGTCGGTGCACTTGACATAGTGGCTGCCGCTCACATGGTGATCGGTGCCCTTGTTGTAATCGATGCCGGAAGTGGCGTAGTCGTAGGTCTCAGCCACGCGGCGCTTCTCCACAACGGGGTTCGGCAGCGGGATGGCCGACAGCAGGCTGCGGGTGTAGGGGTGGATGGGATTCTCGAAGATCTCTTCGGTCGTACCCGTCTCCAGCAGGTGGCCCAGATGCAGCACGCCGATGCGGTCCGAGATGTACTTGACCATGGAAAGGTCATGCGCAATGAACAGGTAGGCCGTGCCGGTCTCCTGCTGGATATCCTTCATCAGGTTGACCACCTGCGCCTGAATGGACACGTCCAGCGCCGAGATGCACTCATCTGCGATGATGAGCTTGGGGTTCATAATGAGGGCGCGGGCAATGCCCACGCGCTGGCGCTGGCCGCCAGAGAACTGGTGGGGATAGCGCTCGGCATGTTCGGGCGCAAGGCCCACCTTGGCCAGAATTTTCTCCACCTTTTCGCGGCGCTCTTCGCGTGTCTTGTACATGTGGTGGATGTCCAGACCCTCACCGATGATATCCTCCACCTTTTTGCGGGGGTTCAGGGACGCCATGGGGTCCTGAAAGATCATCTGCATCTGGGTGCGCAGGGTGTTGTTCTGGCTGTGGTTCAGCTTGCCACTGATATCCTGCCCATCAAAGGTGATCTTGCCGGCAGTGGGGTCATACAGGCGGATGACGCTGCGGCCGATGGTGGACTTGCCGGAACCGGACTCGCCCACCAGACCATAGGTCTCGCCGGGATAGATCTCAAAGCTGACATTGTCCACAGCCTTGACGGTATAGCTCTTGCTCACGCGGAAATACTGCTTCAGGCCCTCGACCTTCAGCAGCGGAGCAGCATTCTGTCCTGCCATTTATTCCGCCTCCTTGATCTTTTCTGCCTCGGCACGCATGCGGGCAATGCGCTGAGCAAGCTCAGGCGGCATGTCCACCTTGGGTGCGCGGGGGTCCAGCAGCCATGTAGCTGCATAGTGGGTGTCGCTGATCTTGAACATGGGCGGGTCAACTTCGTCGTCGATGTTCAGGGCATAATGGTTGCGCGGCGCAAAGGCATCGCCCTGCTTCTCATGCAGCAGGTTCGGCGGCGAACCCGGAATGGTGTACAGACGGTCGTCTGCGGTGTCCAGATCGGGCATGGCGGAAAGCAGGCCCCATGTGTAGGGGTGGCGCGGCTCGTAGAAGATCTCGTCGATGGTGCCGGTCTCCACGATCTTGCCTGCGTACATCACGTCCACATAATCGGCCACCTTTGCCACAACGCCCAGATCGTGGGTGATGTAAATGACCGAGATGCCGCGCTCACGCTGGATGCTGCGGATCAGCTCCAGAATTTTGGCCTGAATGGTCACATCCAGTGCCGTGGTGGGCTCGTCACAGATCAGCAGGTCGGGGTCGCAGGCCAGTGCAATGGCAATGACCACGCGCTGGCGCATACCGCCAGACAGCTGGTGCGGGTAGCTCTTCATGCGCTTTTCGGCATCGGTGATGCCCACCTCTTCCAGCAGCTGCACAGCCTTTTTGTAGGCGGCATCCTTGGGCATCTTGTAGTGCCACAGCATGCCCTCCATGATCTGCTTGCCGATGGGCATGGTGGGGTCAAGGCTGGTCATGGGGTCCTGAAACACCATGGCGATGCGCTTGCCGTTGATGTGGCGGCGGATCCACTTTTTGTCCTTCTGCAGCAGATCCACCGTCTCGGGGCTGCCGTCGGCGTGATGGTAGCTGAACTGGATGGAACCGCTGTTCACAATGGCGTTCTGTGCCAGAATGCCCATGGCGGCCTTCATGGTAACGGACTTGCCGGAGCCGGATTCGCCCACCAGCGCCACCGTTTCGCCCTTGTACAGGTCGATGTTCACGCCGCGGATGGCGTGCACCGGGCCTGCGGTGGTCTTAAAGGTGATATCAAGGTCTCGCACCGACAAGACCTGTTCTTTTTTCTTTTCAGGCATGGGGTGTTCCTCCTTACATACTCTTCATCTTGGGGTCCAGAGCCTCGCGCAGGCCGTCGGCCACGAGGTTGAAGCTCATCATCAGCAGACTCATGACCACCATCGGCGGGATGATCTGATAAGGATGGGTGGTAAAGCTGTTGTACAGCTCGCTGATCAGAGAACCCAGCGAGCACTGCGGCACCGGGATGCCCAGACCCACAAAGGACAGGAATGCCTCGGTGAAAATTGCGGTGGGGATGCTGAACATGACCTGCGTAATGATGGGTCCGATGATGTTGGGCAGCACTTCCTTGAAGATGATGAAGAAGCTGCCTGCGCCCAGCGTGCGGGAGGCCAGCACGAACTCCTGATCCTTCAGCTTGAGCATCTCAGCGCGGGCAATGCGGCTCATGCCCACCCACTCGGTGAGCATCAGGGCAAAGATAATGGTGATCATGCCGGGTTTGAGCACCAGCAGAAGCAGCGTGACGATCACCAGACGGGGGATGCCGTTGGCAACTTCCAGGAAACGCTGCATCATCATATCCACCTTGCCGCCAAAGTAGCCGGAGATCAGGCCGTAGCTCATGCCGATGACCATATCGATGATGGCGGCGGCAACCGCGATGATCAGGGACACGCGGGCACCCTCCCAGGTACGGGTCCAGATATCGCGGCCATAGGTGTCGCTGCCGAACCAGTAGTAGACATCCTCCTTGCCCTTTTCCACATAGGCATTCACTGTCTTGGAACCGGTGGTGGTGCTCATTTTCTCGTCACCGTTGAAGATTCCGAAGTTTTCCAGCATCTGCACGCGGGGCGCAAAGTTTTTCTGGCTCAGCTCCTGACCGGAGTAGGTATACTCGTTCATGCCGGGGCCAAATGCCGCCAGCAGCACGATAAAGACAACGAGGATCAGGCCGAGCACCGCGCTCTTTTTGCGGAAGAAGCGCACCCGCACATCCTTCCAGAAGCTCTGTGCGGCAAAGTTCGAGTCCATTGCGATCTCTGCGTCGTTATGCTTGAGCACAAAGTCCTTCTCGTTGAAGGTATGCTCGGAATACATGGTATCCACTGCGCTGACGATGGCATCAGCCGTGGCTTCGCCGCCCAGGTGAATCGCTTTTTCTGCCATATCAGTCGTCCCCCTTTGCCAAGCGGATGCGCGGGTCGATGATGCCGTACAGCAGGTCAACGACCAGCATGATGCCAATGTACATGGCACTGTAGATGAAGCTCAGGCTGATGACCACATTGTAGTCGTTGGACTGGATGGCCGTCACCAGCAGGCTGCCCACGCCGGGAATGGCGAAGATCTTCTCCACCACCAGCGAGCCGGTCATCAGGTCCACGATCAGCGGGGCCAGCACGGTGATAATGGGGATCAGCGCGTTGCGCAGCGCGTGGCGGAAGATCAGCGCCGGGCCGGAAATGCCCTTGCTCTCGGCCAGCAGCATATAATCGGAGTCCAGAACCTCGATCATTTCACTGCGGGTAAAGCGGGCAATGGAAGCCATGGTGAACATGGACAGCGAGATGCTGGGCAGCACACTGGAGCCGAACACGTCCTTTGCGGAGAACAGCATGGGGAACCACTTGAGCTTGAAGCCAAAGGTATAGCTCAGGGCCAGTGCGATCACGTAAGACGGCACCGACACGCCGATGACCGAGATGATGGTGGCCAGAGTGTCGAAGATGGTGTCCCGCTTGAGGGCTGCAATGATGCCGAGCACAAGGCCCACGATGGCACCCAGTGTGACAGCCATGCCGCCCACACGGATGGAAATGGGCAGACGGGACTGGATCAGCTGGGAGATGGGCGTGTTCTTGGAGATATTGTAGCTTACGCCGAAGTCACCGCGCAGCATGTTGGTCACATAGCGGAAGAACTGCACATAGATCGGCTGATCCAGACCGTACTTTGCGTACAGGGATGCGCGCATTTCCGGCGTCAGCTTTTCATCGTTGAAGGGCGAACCGGGCATCAGCTGCATGAGGATGAACAACACCAGCAGGATGGCCAGCAGCGTAAACAACGAAGTGATGATACGCTTGAGCGTGTATTTTTTCACGTTGGGTAGACCCCCTTAAAGTTTCTTCTTCTCCCTGCTCAAGACAGGGCGGCTTTTTCTGCCGCGGTCATCCGTGCGCCGGACGCGGACAGTGCAAAAGCCAAAAAGTCGCACAGCGGCAATCACGCTGCCACTGTGCGGCATTTCAGTTCTCGATCAGGATCAGACGCTCTTCTTTGCGTCCTTGAAGACGCGGTTCAGAGCAACCGGGTGGAAGTCCACGCCGGTCACGGCAGAAGAGATCATCTCGGCGTTGCACTGACCATACAGCGGGAAGATGGCGGCCTGCTCCAGCACGATGGACTCAGCGTCATACATGGCTTCCCAGCGACCCTCGGGATCGGTGCACAGATCGCCGGTGGTGCACTCTGCAATGACGGCATCGTAGTCAGCATCGCTCCACAGACCGTAGTTGTTGGAGTTGCCGGTGACCCACATGCCCAGATAGGTCATGGGATCGGCGTAGTCGGGGCCCCAGCGGGTCAGGCCGATCTCAAAGTTGCCGTCCTGCATATCCTGCACGCGCTGCTTCTTGGGCTCTACCTTCAGCTCCAGAGTAAAGCCGGGCAGAGTGGTCTGCAGCTGCTCCTGAACGACCTGAGCGACCTTCTGGGGAGCATCGTCGGCATCGACGACCATGGTGAAGGAGAAGGAATCCTTGCCCAGCTCAGCCTTGGCCTGCTCGTAGTACTCTGCAGCCTTGTCGGGATCGTATGCGCAGAACTCTGCAAACTTGGTCTGGTCGGCGCTGAAATCGCTGCCATCCGGGCCGGTGGCGAACTGTGCGGGCACTGCGGTGTAGGCGGGAGAAGAGCCGTCCTTCAGCACGTCATTGGTGATGGAATCACGATCCAGTGCAAAGGTGATGGCACGGCGCAGGTTCAGGTTTGCCAGCTCCGGCACAGCGTCCATGTTGGGGCTGATGTACCACAGGTAGCCGGCACCCACGCTGGTGAACTCGGGGTCGTCCTTGACCTGCTCCACCTGCTCGCCGTTCAGCAGAGTGATATCCAGATCGCCGTTCTGATAGCTCATCAGAGCCTGCTGGCTGTCCTTGATGACCTGATAGTTCAGGCCGTCCAGAGCAATGCGGTCAGCATCGTAGTAGTCGGCGTTCTTCACCAGCTCAAAAGCGGTGGCGGCCGGCTCATAGCTGGTCAGCACGAATGCACCGTTGGACAGCACGGTGTCTGCGCTGGTGCCGTAAGTATCGCCGCAGCTCTCAAAGAACTTCTGGTTCATGGGGTAGAAGGTGGGGAAGTACATCAGGCTCAGGAAGTAGCTGACCGGAACGTTCAGCTCCACCTTCAGGGTCTTGTCGTCCACTGCGGTGATGCCCAGATCGGTGACGGGCTTGTTGCCTGCAATGATGTCGGCGGCGTTGACCACCTGACCGATATCGCTCAGCATGTAGGCGTACTCGGATGCGTTTGCGGGGTCAACAGCACGCTGCCAGCCAAACACGAAGTCTGCTGCGGTAACGGCATCGCCGTTGGACCACTTTGCATCCTTCAGGTGGAAGGTGTAGGTCTTGCCGTCCTCGCTCAGCTCATAGCTCTCTGCCAGAGCCTCCACGGCTGCACCGTTCGCATCCATCTGCATCAGGCCGTCGGTGTAGTTGGCGATGACCTCAAAGGAGGTGCCGTCGGTAGCCAGCTGGGGGTCCAGAGACTGGACTTCGGTCTCCAGCATGACGTTCAGCACACCGCCCTCAGCAGAGGCGGCTGCACCAGAAGCAGCGGTGGAGCCGGAAGCAGCGGTGCTGGAAGAGCCGCCGCAGGCAGTCAGAGCCAGTGCAGCAGCCGATACGCCTGCAGCAGCCAGGAAGCTGCGGCGAGAAATACGACGATCGAATTTCATATTTTTTCCCTCTCTCTTACCTCAATGCTTTATTGAAGTAAAGCATTGAATGGTGAAAAATGCACAAAGGTTTTTTGCTCCTCCTCTGGAGCACTGCACACCTTTGTGCGATATCCGCATTATACGCTGTTCCACCTGAAAAGGAAAGGCTTCCGGCTGTTTTTCTGTGCTTTGACCAATGGTCAGCAAAAATTTTGTTTTTGTTTTTGTGCAGTTTTGAAGATATACTGTAGTTGCTCAAAATACAGTTTCACGAAAACATGAGTTTTTTGTGTTTTTCGGGGAAACAGATGAAGAAATTTCACCTGCGTATTTTCATTTTTTGTGCATAAGTCGTACTTTCAGCCTGTTTTTTGTGCACATACCAGACACAAAAAATCCCTGCTGAAAACGCACCGTTCTCAGCAGGGGAACACCGTTTTTTCGGTTTTTAGGCAAACATAGCCACTACGTAAGTCTCGCCGCCGTATTCAATGAACACCGCGCCCATCCGTGTGCAGCCTGCCGCATAGCTGCGCAGTGCGCTGCCCGCCTCGCTCAGCGGCGGAGCATATAAGTAGCCGGTAAAGCCCCATTCGTTGTTCATTGCAAGGCCGATCACCACGCCTCTGGGCAGGAACAGAAAGCTGGTGGAATGATCGATAAAATCGTACACATTCGTGTCCAGCATGGCACCGGAGCCGGTGGTCATGGGCACCTTGCGTGTCAGCAGGCCGGACTGGGTGGTCAGCTGGGTGGAGTCCTCCACCAGCCAGTCTGCCAGACGGCTGGCTGCATCTTCCAGATCGGTATTATAGGTCAGGCTGGGGTCTACCTCTTTCATCAGGGCCTTGGCCTGTTCTGTATCCTTCTGCACCGTGCCGCCCATCAGTGCACTGCATCCGGCCAGCACCGCCAGCGCCAGTACACCCGCCAGCAGGCAAGCCAGCCATTTTCTTGCATGTTTCATATAGTGGTTCTCCCCTTTCGGTCTGTTTTTCTCCATGATACCTTTTTTGCCGCCGGATTACAAGCAGAAAAAAGCTGCTGTGCATCTGCACGGCAGCTTTTTGGGCAAAACTTTATTTTGCGTACTCCACAGCGCGGCTCTCGCGGATCACATTGACCTTGATCTGGCCGGGGTAATCCAGCGTGTCCTCGATCTTCTTGGCAATGGAGCGTGCCAGCAGGATCACCTGATCGTCGCTGATGACATCGGGCTTGACCATGATGCGCACTTCGCGGCCTGCCTGCACGGCAAAGGCCTGCTCCACACCCTCAAAGCTGGAAGAGATTTCCTCCAGATTTTCCAGACGCTTGACGTAGCTTTCCACGTTCTCGCGGCGGGCACCCGGGCGTGCAGCGCTGATGGCGTCGGCAGCCTGAATGATGAAGGCCAGCGGGGTCTTGGGTTCCACGTCGCCGTGGTGAGCCTCAATGGCATGGATGATCTGGGTGTTTTCCTTATACTTGCGGCAGATATCCACACCGATCTGCACATGGCTGCCCTCGATCTCATGATCCAGTGCCTTGCCGATATCATGCAGCAGACCGGCACGGCGTGCCATGGTCACATTCACACCCATCTCGCCTGCCAGCAGACCGGCCACCCATGCCACCTCCATGCTGTGGGTCAGGGCGTTCTGGCCAAAGCTGGTGCGGTACTTCAACCGGCCGATCAGCTTGATCAGGTCCGGGTGCAGGCCATGGATGCCCAGCTCCATCACGGCGCGCTCGCCCTCGCGCTTCATCTGCAGCTCCAGCTCGTGGCGGCACTTTTCCACCGTCTCCTCGATGCGGGCGGGGTGGATGCGGCCATCACCGATCAGGCGTTCCAGCGTCATGCGGGCCACCTCGCGGCGGGTCTGGTCGAAGGAGGACAGGGTGATGGCCTCCGGGGTATCGTCGATGATCAGGTCCACGCCGGTCGCGGTCTCCAGAGCGCGGATGTTGCGGCCTTCGCGGCCGATGATGCGGCCCTTCATTTCATCACTGGGCAGCGGCACCACGCTGACGGTGGTCTCGCTGCAGTGGTCGGCAGCGCAGCGGCTGACGGCCTGACCGATCAGGTTGCGTGCGATGTTGTCGCAGTTTTCCTTCAGGTCGGTCTCGTAGGCGGCAACGCGCACGGCCTTTTCGTGGGTCAGCTCCTCGTCCACCTTGTGCAGCAGCACCTCGCGGGCGTCCTCCTGACTCAGACCGGCCAGCGTTTCCAGACGCTCCATCTCCTTGGCGCGCAGGGCCTCGATCTCGGCCAGACGCTCCTCGGCCTCAGCGGCGCGCTTTTTCAGCTCCTCTTCCTTCTTTTCCAGTACCTCGGTCTTGCGGTCGAGGGCGGTTTCCTTCTGGTCGATGCGGTTCTCCTGACGGCTGATCTCCGCACGGCGCTGCTTGATCTCCTTATCGGCTTCTGCCTTCTGGGCATCCACCTCGGCCTTCAGCTTGAAGGCCTCGTCCTTTGCTTCCAGAACCGCTTCCTTGCGTTTCTGTTCTGCGGTCTTGATCGCTTCGTTCACCAGACGGGTGGCCTCGGCTTCCGCGCTGCCGATCTGGGCTTCGGCGGTCTTTTTACGGTTGTTGTAACCAATAAAATAGCCTGCACCGATGCCCGCAGCAAGCGCGACGATCAAGATCACGATCCAGATGATCGTGGACATCGCATTTCACTCTCCTTTGTTAAAATTCAAAATTCTGAATCATAAGCAGGAGACGCTGTAGGGCAGGTGTAGGCTGCAAACATTTTTTATAAGTGAGCTTTCAATGCAAAAAGTGGCAACAAGACCACACGCACGGCAAATGCCGCACGAACAGGCTGCAAGCTTTTCTATCTACAGTTCTATCTTATATAAAAACAGGCAGGCTCTGCCTGTAAGGGACACGGGTCACGGGAACGACCTGCACACAGCGTCTTTTATTCCATACTACTATTTATAGTACGAAACAATTGCCCGCTTGTCAAGAGGAAAACCCTGCCCCGCAGAACATTTTGTGCAGAAAACAGGGACAGTATCCGCACCGGATGCCGTCCCCGTTCCCGTTTATTCCAGATACATCCTGCGCAGCCGCATCAGGCGCGCAGGGGTCAGGCCGTATTCGGCTTCCAGATAGTTCTCGGCGCTGCCGTATTTTGCGCGGATGGTGCGCAGCACAAAGGGTGCGGCTGCCGGGTCCACGCCCGCCTTGCGGTAATAGCGCATCCGGCAGGCCGGGTTTGCCGCGATCTCTTCGGCGTGCTCCGCCAGCACTGCGTCGATCTCAGCCTTGCGGCAGAGATTCGTGCGCTCATAGTCCGCACAGATCGTCTCATCCGAAGCGCCCAGTGCCAGCAGAATGAGCATGGCCGCCACGCCGGTGCGGTCCTTGCCGGCCGAACAGTGGAACAGGATGGGGGTCTCGCCTGCTTCCAGCGCACGGAACAGCTCCTTGAACGCCTTGTTGCCAAACAGCATCCGCTCGTACATAGCCTGCACGAAGGTGCTGCCGTCGGCGCTTTCTTCATAGCCCTTCATCAGGGCGGCGATATCATCCGGCGCAAAGGAGATCTCGTGGCCGTCCTCGGCGCACAGGCCGCAGATCTGCACCAGACGTGCACCGTCCGGTACGTAGTCCGGTTCTTTCTGCACTTCCCCGCTGCTGCGCAGATCAAGGATCAGGCGCAGGCCCAGCGCGTCCAGCTTCGCGCGGTCGGCCTCACCGGTGAGCTTGCAGGTAGGGATTCCGCGCCAGATCTGGCCCCACTTGATATGCTTGCCCTCGTCGGCTTCGTAACCGCCCAGCTCCCGGAAGTTGGTGCCGCCGGCAAAATCCAGCTGGGTGCCGGGCACCGGGTGGGCCGGTGCAGCCTTTGCCGCAGCGCTGGACAGCACCGGGAAATTGTAGAACGGCTTTGCGGGCCGTCCGCGGCGGGGCGGCAGGCTGGCCGAACCGCCCAGCACCTCCATCAGGTAGCTGCGCAGCAGGTCGATGTAGGCAGAGGAATGATCCCGCCGCTGCACCAGTGAGACGCACAGCGGGGGCAGATCTTCCAGCAGCACATCCCGCACACGGTCCAGTTCCCGTCTGGCTCCCGGTTCATAGCGGGTCAGACAGGTGCAAAGCTGCTCCTGCACAAGATAATAGGCCTGATAAAAGCTGGGGCCGATCTCCGCATTCGGCGCAAAGCCCAACCGGGCGCAGGCCGACCACAGCGGGCTGAACAGATCCTGCCGCAAGCTGGGCAGCAGCACCCGCTGACCGCGCAGCTCTGCCAGCGGGATGCTCTCCTTATCCCAGAACGCGTGCCCCCGAGGCACCAGCAGGCAGGCAGGGTCTGCCCGCAGGGTGGTGCGGGCCAGTACCGGCGCAGCACAGCCCAGATCGATGACCAGACCCGCGTCCAGCTCCCCCTGCTCCACATCGTCCGCCACCGCATCGTTGTCCATCATGCGGAAGCGCATCTCCACATGGGGATACTGCTGGCGGAACTTGTCCAGCTGGGTCTCCAATCCGGGCAGGTAGTCCGGCACCAGCGACACACTGATGCCGATGCGCACCGGCTGCGCCGACTGGATCTCGGCCCGCAGGGATGCCTGCATCTGCTGGAACTGCTCCACCACCGGCGCGGCATGGCGCTGCAGGCTCATGCCGCGGTCGGTAAGGGTGAGCTTGTGGTGGGCGCTGAGGAACAGCGGCCCGCACAGCTCGGCTTCCAGCGCAGAGATGCTCTGCCGCAGTGCCTGCCGTGACAAAAACAGCCGCTGTGCCGCGCGGCTGTAATTCATTTCATCGCACAATACCAGAAAGTAGTGCAGCTGGCGGATATCCATGGTTTCCTCCCTGAGAAAAGTATCGTATAAAGAATACCGCCTTTTTGCGCGATTGTAAAGCCGTTGGCAGCAAAAAACTGCCGCACAGCATTGCACCGTGCGGCAGTCAGAGCGTGGAACGATCAGATCAGGCTCAGAGCTTCCTCGTCGCCCACCAGCGTAAAGTCCGGATGCATCTGCAGGATGCTTGCGGGCACCTCCGGAGTGACGGGGCCGAAGAATGCCTTCTTGACGATCTCGGCCTTGCCTGCGCCGTTTGCCACCATGAGCACCTTGCGTGCCTGCATGATGGTCTTGATGCCCATGGTATAAGCCTGCTTGGGCACCAGATCCACATTGCCGTCAAAGAAGCGCTTGTTTGCCTCAATGGTCTCGGCGGTCAGGTTCACACAGTGGGTCTCCAGCTCAAAGGCTTCGCCCGGCTCATTGAAGCCGATGTGGCCGTCGTGGCCGATGCCCAGCAGCTGCAGGTCGATGCCGCCCACAGCGTGGATGATCTGGTTGTACTTTGCGCAGGCATCCTCTGCATCGGGGTTGGTGCCGTCCGGCAGGTTGATCTTTGCAGGGTCGATGTTCACCTTGTCGAACAGGTTGCGGTGCATGAAGCTCCAGTAGCTTTCCGGGTGCTCCTTGGGCAGGCCGCGGTACTCGTCCAGATTGACGGTGGTCACCTCAGAAAAATCGATGTCGCCCTTGTTGTACCAGTCCACCAGCTGTGCATACGCGCCCACGGGGGTGCCGCCAGTCGCCAGACCCAGCACGCAGTTGGGCTTCATAATGACCTGTGCCGAAATGATATTGGCTGCCTTGCGGGACATATCCGCATAATCTTTTGCACGAATGATCTTCATTACAAACGACCTCACTTATCATCTTTTTTGCCGCTCTGCACGGGCTGCGCAGAGCACTTCTGCGTTTAGTTTATCACATTTCGCAGACAAGCGCCAGTCATCCCGGCCATCTTTTCGGTGTGTTTGCACAAAAAGATGCAAAGCCCCGCCGTTTGGGCCGGCATTTCCGGTCACGAACGCGCAAAAACGCCGCCGGGCGTTTCCACACCGGCGGCGCTGCATGTTGAAAGATCAGTTCCCGCTGCACAGGCCGCAGGCGGCACAGGCGGCGGGGGTGGCGGCACAGCCGCCAAGGGCGGTC
>NZ_FMFG01000028.1:0-26895 GCF_900066275.1 uncultured Faecalibacterium sp.
ATTCAGACTGTAATCGGCTGCCATGGGGCTATCTACAGCGGCGCGGTCCGCGCCGCCTGCCGCCATCCCCGCCGCAGTACTGTCCGCAGAATAATAGACCGCCGGGCTGCTGCTCTTTGCGCCAAGGCCGATTTGTCCGGTGGCAAAAGCACCATAGCCTACCACACACACAGCAAGGCAGGCCGCCAGTGCGCCCACCCGCTTTGCGGGGAAGCGGATCAGTTTCTTCTTCGGCTGCACCGGGGCGGACTGAGCCGGTACCGGTGCGTCGGTTTTCATCATGGGCTGGGCCTTTTCTTCTTCGGTCAACTGGTCTGTCATGGCCAGCAGCTTTGCCTTCAGATCGTCCGGGGCGTAGAGGTCGTCCGTCTCCATCTTGTACTCATACCACCTCATCTTCGATCTCCTCCTTCAGCATCGTATGTAACTGCGCCCGGGCACGCCGCAGCCAGCTCAGCACCGTGTTGGACGGTGCGCCCATCATCCGGCCGATCTCCGCCGCCGTGTACCCCTCGTAGTAATGCAGATAGATGGCATTGCGGTAGTTTTCCGGCAGGGCGCGCACTGCGTCCAGCACACTGCCGTCCTCAAACGCATCAGGCGCGGGCAGGTTCTCGTCCAGCTCGGTGTCCTTCTGATGGGCTGCGCGGGTCAGGTCCCGGCAGCGGTTGATGGCCACCCGCAGCAGCCACGCCTTGAGGTGCTCCTCACTCTCAAACGTACCATTATAATGCAGGAGCTTCTCGTAGACATCCTGCACCACGTCCTCGGCATCGGCTGTGCATCGGCTGTTGTGTATGGCAGCGCGGTAAACAGCATCGCTGTATTTCTGCACTGCCAGCGTAAATACTTCGTTTCTGGTCAGCTGTCCCATAGTTTCAAGCTCTCCTTTACCGCCTGTACAGGGCTGGTGGAATTCGTGTTCCACGGGGGACATTCACCCTATACACGGCTGAACGCCCCCGAAGATTGCATTGCAGGAAAAATTTATGAAAATCACCTTTTATATACTCTCTGCAGCAGGGCCACCCGTTCTGCAAGGAAGGTCTCGGCCTTCGGATGGTGCAGCCAGCGCTTGTTCGCCGCTGTGCCAGCCAGCTTTCTGCCCAGCGCTGCCGGGTCGGTATCGGCCTGCATCACATCCTGCATGGTCAGCTGCAGCGTCAGCGCCGCAGGGGTGTCCGGCAGCGGCGGCAGCGGGTCCTCCCACACAAAGGGCGGCAGCAGCTGCACCGCCACCGTGGCGCGGGTGCACTCCTCGGTGAGCAGCAGGGCTGCAGGCGTGCCGTCCGGCTGGACGTGCAGGGTGCTGTACAGCAGCTGCAGACTGCCCTCGGCCAGCAGGCGGATATCCCCCTCCCGCCCGGTAGGCGAAAGGCTCAAATATTCCCGCGCCTCGTCCAGATAGATATGCCGGGCCGGTGCCTGCACGCGGGCATACAGCGCAGGCAGCGCAAAGCGGCCCGCTTTGTCCAGTGCGTGCTGCAAAAGCAGGTAGAACTCGGTCAGTGGGTAGGCCGGGTCCGGCTGCGGCATCCCGAAGTCCGGCCGCGAAACATGTCCTCCACCCATGGGGAACCTCCTTGATAAATAACGCTGATGCGGTATTCTAAACATAGAAGGGGGCGCTGACTGCAAGGGTCAGCTTTCCATCCCGTTTGTCAAAAAGATTGACCGCACAGTTTGGAAGCAGGGCGGTCAATCTTTTTTGTTATCATCTTACCATATTCTACGATGCATTACAACACGCCCTATTGTAAACCCTGCTGCAACTTCATTGTTGACCGTCTTCCCTCTGCCGCGTTATACTCGGCCACAGATGCCTTGTAAATTTTTAACAGAGGGGAATTCTATTCTATGAAAAACAAAAAACTGACCACCTATCAGATGGCTGTCACTGCGCTGATGGCCGCCGCGCTGTGCGTGCTTGGCCCGCTGAGCGTGCCCATCGGGGCCATTCCCATTTCGCTGTCAAACTTTGTCATCTGCCTGACCGCATGGCTGCTGGGGCCCAAGTTCGGCACCCTGAGCGTGGCGGTGTACCTGCTCATCGGCCTTGTGGGCGTGCCGGTGTTCTCCGGCTACGGCGCGGGCATTGCCAAGCTGGCAGGCCCCACCGGCGGCTATCTGGTGGGCTACCTGCTGCTGGCCTTCATCGGCGGTCTGTTCATCGAAAAGAGCAAGGGCCAGCCGGTGATCTCCGGTGTCGGCCTTGTGCTGGGCGATGCCGCCTGCTACGTGCTGGGCACCGCATGGTTCGTGTTCCAGATGCAGTGCGAGCTGGGCTATGCGCTTTCGGTGTGCGTGTACCCGTTCATTGCGCTGGACCTCGCCAAGATCGTGGTGAGCTGCATCGTGGGTGCACTGCTGCGCAAGCGTCTGGTACAGGCTGGCGTGCTGAAGCTGAAGGAAGCCTAACAGGCAAAGCAAAAGGGAGACTGCAAATGGTAGCACCAGATAAGAAAACATTGAAGAAGTCAGTAAAATCAATGTTTTTCATGGTGCAAACACGGTGCGAAGTCGAAACAATCAAATACTGACAGGCTCAAAGGGCGTTGATATGCAAATATCAGCGCCCTTTTCCTGTTTTCACGCCATAGGCAACCGTCCCATGGCGTTTTTTCATACCCGCACCTGTCCCTGTCTCAAAACTGTATCACTTAGGGTGCGAAAGCCTCTGTTTTTCCCTCTCAGACTGCTGCAAGCAGGCGGGCGTGGATGTTTTCCTATGGAACACATCCGAGAGGCAAAACGGAGGCTTTTTTCATCGAAATCAACACTTTTATCTTCACAGGAAGGAGGTATCGAAGATGGCAGTTTTCCGTATTGAAAAGACCCGTGATTACACGGTCATGTCAAACCATCATCTGCGGGATATGTCCCTGTCGCTGAAAGCAAAGGGGCTTCTTTCCCTCATGTTGTCCCTGCCGGAGAACTGGGACTACACCATGAAGGGGCTTTCCCGTATCTGCAAGGACGGTATCGACAGTATCAGTGGCGGCATCCGGGAGCTGGAGGAACACGGCTATCTGATCCGTGAGCGCGTCAGAGGCGCAAACGGTCAGCTCGGCTCGATTGAGTACACCATTTTGGAGCAACCTAAAGAGCCAACGCCTGCACAGGAAAAACCTATACGGGAAAATCCCGTACAGGCAAACCCAACATTGGTCACGCCTGTTCAGGAAGAACCCGCCCAATTAAATAAAGATAAATCAAGTAACGATCCATCAAGAACTGATTTATCAAGTACGGAAGTATCAAATCCTATCCAATCAAATCCCCCTACCCCCGTAGGGGCGAGGATGGGAACGGATGGGATGGGAGCCAGAGAAAGCTATCGAGAACTGATTTTAGAGAATATCGAATATGACTTCTGGAAAAACAGTGACCGTGTTGACCATGAGATGCTGGACGAGATCACGGAGCTGATCGTGGATACCGTATGTTCTGCCCGCAAGACGATCCGTATTGCCGGGGACGATTATCCGGCAGAAGTGGTCAAATCCCGGTTCCTGAAGCTGGACAGTTCTCATGTTCAGTATGTCATGGACTGCATGAAGGACAACACCACCTATGTCCGCAACATCAAGAAATATCTGCTGGCGGCACTGTATAACGCCCCGACCACCATCAACAGCTACTATTCTTCCTTGGTGCAGCACGATATGTACGGGGACGGGCAAAGGGGGCGAGGCTAAATGCAGGAGGAAGTAACGCGGGGCGCCGTGACGCTCATTGTTGACGGAGCCAAGCTAAGCGAGCAGGTCTTTGAAAAGGCCGTCAAAAAATTCCTGGAGGAAATCCAGAAAAGCCAGAAGCCCAAAATCTACCGCGGCAGGCAGAGCCTTAAACAGCTTGCCAGCCAGAACGCCGGTCTTGCCAATATCGAGATCAGTGACAAGAATATCAAGGCTTTCTCCCGTGTAGCGAAGAAATATCATGTGGATTTTGCCTTGAAGAAAGACACCGCCGCAGAGCAGCCCCGTTACCTGGTCTTTTTCAAAAGCCGGGATACGGATGCCATCACAGCGGCATTTCAGGAGTTTGCCAGCCGGAAAATGAGCCGTGAGGAAAAGCCCTCCATCCGGGAACGGCTGACCCAGGCGAAGGAACAGGCGGCGGAGAAAGCGGAACACCGCACCATTGATCGGGAGAAAGTAAAGGTCAAAGATCGGAGCGTGCAGAGATGAACATGAAAAAAATGTTTTTGCTGAACCTTCCGTATCTCCTGTTCGTGTATCCCTTCGATAAGCTGGCACAGGCTTTCCGGCTTGCGCCCGGTGCTGACCTCTCCGGCAAGCTGCTTTCTATCGGGGACGGCTTCACGGCAGCGCTTTCCTCCCCGTGGCTCAGTTTCCAGCCAACGGACCTTCTGATCGGTATAGCCGGTGCGGTGGTTCTTCGCATGGCGGTCTACCTGAAAGGCAAGAACGCTAAGAAGTATCGCCACGGGATCGAGTATGGTTCTGCCCGCTGGGGTACGGCGGCGGATATTGCCCCCTACATGGACAACAAGGACTTTTTCCAAAACATCCCCATGACGCAGACGGAACGGATCACAATGGCGAGCCGTCCAAAGCAGCCGAAGTATGCCAGAAATAAAAACATTCTGGTGATCGGCGGTTCCGGCAGCGGCAAGACGCGGTTCTTCTGTAAGCCGTCGCTGCTGCAAGCTCATTCGTCCTATGTCTGCACTGATCCGAAAGGAACCTTGCTACCGGAGATCGGCACTTTCCTGGAACGGAAGAAATACCGTATCAAGTGCCTCAACCTGATAAACTTCCGAAAATCCATGAAATACAACCCTCTTGCCTATATTCGGTCAGAGAAAGATATCTTAAAGCTGGTGAACGCCCTGATTATGAACACGAAGGGCGAAGGCGAAAAATCTTCGGAAGATTTCTGGGTCAAAGCGGAACGCCTCTATTATTCCGCGCTGATCGGCTACATCTGGTATGAGGCTACGGAGGAAGAAAAGAATTTCATCACACTTCTGGACCTTATCAATGCCAGTGAAGCCAGAGAGGATGACGAAACCTATCAAAGCCCGGTGGACCTGCTTTTTTCTCAGTTGGAGGAACGGGAGCCGGACCACTTTGCCGTCAAGCAGTACCGCAAATTCAAGATGGCGGCGGGCAAAACCTTAAAATCCATTCTCATTTCCTGCGGTGCCCGGCTTGCTCCCTTCGACATCAAGGAGCTGCGGGACCTGATGGAATATGACGAACTGGAACTGGATACCCTGGGCGACCAAAAGACGGCGCTGTTTGTGATCCTGTCAGATACGGACAGCACTTTCAATTTCGTAGCCGCCCTCATGTATAGTCAGCTTTTCAATCTGCTCTGCGACAAGGCGGATGACTTCTACGGCGGGCGGCTGCCTGTCCATGTCCGTCTGATTCTGGACGAGTTTGCCAATATCGGCCAGATACCGAACTTCGATAAGCTGATCGCCACCATCCGAAGCCGTGAGATATCGGCTTCTATTATTTTGCAGTCGCAGAGCCAGTTAAAGACCATCTACAAGGATGCGGCGGATACCATCGTCGGTAACTGTGACAGCACCTTGTTTTTGGGAGGCAAGGAGAAATCCACCCTCAAGGAAATTTCGGAGCTGCTGGGGAAAGAGACCATTGATCTCTATAACCAGTCCGAAAACCGGGGCAGCCAGGTTTCCCACGGCCTCAGTTATCAAAAATTAGGAAAGGAGTTGATGACCCAGGACGAATTAGCAGTGATGGACGGCGGCAAGTGTATCTTCATGCTGCGGGGCGTGCGCCCGTTTCTTTCGGACAAGTACGACCTCACCCGGCATCCGAATTACAGATACACGGCCGACGCCGACCCTAAAAATGTCTTTGACATGGAACGGTACATGAAGAAGCAGCGTGCCGTGGTAAAACCCACGGACACCTTCGATGTGTACGAGATTGACGCAACAACTTAACCCAAAATCAAAAACATTTTTTAGGAGGATTATTTTATGGAATTTTTCAACAGTGCAGTTGGTGTTTTGCAGACTCTCGTAGTGGCCCTGGGCGCAGGTCTTGGTATCTGGGGCGTTATCAACCTTCTGGAAGGTTACGGCCAGGACAACCCTGCTTCCAAAAGCCAGGGTATGAAACAGTTGATGGCCGGCGGCGGTGTCGCCCTCATCGGCATCACCCTTGTACCTCTGCTCTCCGGCCTGTTCGGTTGATCGTCCGGCGGTGATCGCTTATGGGCGGCATACTCGACAAACTCGATGAATGGCTCCGAGGGCTGCTCATCGAGGGGATCACGGGAAACCTGTCGGGCATGTTCGATACGGTCAATACCAAAGTAGGCGAGATCGCCGGTGAAGTGGGACAGACGCCGCTGGCATGGAACAGCGGCGTCTTTTCTATGATCCGAAACCTCTCTGAAACGGTGATCGTTCCAATCGCCGGGGTTATCCTGACATTCGTAATGTGTTATGAGCTGATCCAGCTTGTGACAGAGAAAAACAATCTGCACGATGTAGATACCTGGATGTTCTTCAAGTGGATTTTCAAGACATTCTGTGCCGTTCTCATTGTGACGAACACATGGAATATCGTCATGGGTATCTTCGATGTGGGGCAAAGTGTTGTGAACAGCAGCGCAGGCGTCATCATCGGAAATACCTCCATTGATATCAGCAGCGTCATCACGGATATGGAGGCGCAGCTTGAAGCCCTGGGCACGGGAGAACTGTTCGGGCTGTGGTTCCAGTCCCTTTTCGTGGGGCTTACCATGAACGCCCTTTCCATCTGTATCATGCTTGTCATTTACGGCCGCATGATTGAGGTGTATTGCGCGTCCAGAAGCGCTGCTTGTAATCCGCAGGCGGTGCGCGGGCATTTTGGGAATCCGGCTTTGGCAAGCCGGTAAAGAAAAGTATCAAAGACGCTGAAAAAGCGTCACTTTAGCGTCAGCCGGTTTACCCCGGAGGGAAACCATAAGGGGGACAATAGCGTACCGGAAACGTCGCAAGTTGGGGAAACCATCTACCCACGACTGAGCGGCAAGACGCAACATTGTGAACGAGGAACAAGGCTAAACTGCTTTAAGGGCAGTCCGAGGCGGGATACTCGACCCGGCGGCGCAGGATGGTTGTATTCGCCGTATGTCATAGCGGAATGTGACAGGTATACACAAACCGCACGATACTTATGACAGCCAGCCGCAATAAGCGGAAAAGGACGAAAACCCACTCCGACATCACAATACGCTTTTCCCAAAGTGTCTAACTGGAGATTGCCTAAACCGGAACGCCGGAACCGTCCGGCTATGCGTAATGCCGCAAGGTGAAAAATTTCAAGGATTAAAACCCCAAGAAAGATGACGCTGAATATCCGGCAAGGCAACGGAGCCTTCGTAGTAGTCCGAGGGCGGGAAAGCCGTCTACATGGCGAAGGAAGGCAGGATGTCAACCAACTCATAAAAAGGAAAGGTGCGTGAGGCATTATGAGAAGTCCTGAAAATGTGTTGGAAAGCCTAAAATCCAAGGCGTGTAACCAGAGTTACAAGTACGAGCGGTTATACCGCAATCTGTACAATCCACAATTCTATCTGCTGGCATACCAGCGGATACAGGCGAAACCAGGCAATATGACAGCCGGAACAGACGGCAAGACGATTGACGGCATGGGAATGGCGAGAATCAACGCCCTCATTGAAAAAATGCGGGATTTCAGCTACCAGCCCAACCCCGCAAGGAGAACCTATATCCCGAAATCCAACGGGAAGATGCGCCCCTTGGGAATACCGTCATTCGACGACAAACTGATACAGGAGGTGGTGCGGCTCATACTGGAGAGCATTTACGAGCCAACCTTCAGCGACCACTCCCACGGCTTCCGCATAAACAAAAGCTGCCATACGGCGCTCAAATATGTGCAGAAATATTTCACAGGGACAAAGTGGTTTGTTGAGGGCGACATAAAGGGCTGTTTTGACAATGTAGACCACCATGTGCTGATTGCCATTCTGCGCAAGCGGATTGCGGACGAGCATTTTATTGGTCTGCTCTGGAAGTTTTTGAAAGCCGGATATATGGAGGACTGGAACTACCACAATACTTACTCCGGTACTCCGCAAGGCTCTATCATCAGCCCCATCCTTGCAAACATTTATCTGAACGAGCTGGATAAGTTTATGGCGGAATACGCAGAGAAATTCAACTGCGGAGAGCGCCGTAAAATCAATCCGGCCTTCAAGAAGAAATTGGATGTCTGCCGTGGAAAAGAGCAAAGGCTCAAAAGAAACATCTCCAAAATGAGCGAGGAAGAAAAAGAGGGCTTACTTGCCGAAATCAGAGAACTGCGGCGCAGTCTGCGGTCAATACCGTACAGCGACCAAATGGACGAAGGCTATAAAAGAGTTTTCTATATTCGGTACGCCGATGATTTTCTGATTGGAGTAATTGGCAGAAAAGCGGACGCGGAACAGGTCAAACAGGATGTGGGGCGCTTCATCCGGGAAAATCTTCATCTGGAAATGTCCGAGGAAAAAACACTGATTACCCACGGGCATGATTTTGCTAAGTTCCTGGGGTATGAGGTCACAATCGCCAAAGGTGAGTGTAACAAAAAGACCAAAACCGGGGCCACCAGACGAGTAAACAACGGAAAAGTCATGCTCTATGTCCCCCACGACAAGTGGGTCAAGCGGCTGCTCTCCTATCATGCCCTCAAGATTAAACACGACAAACAGAACGGAAATAAAGAGGTTTGGGAACCTGTCCGGCGCACCCGCCTGTTGCACCTGGATGATTTGGAAATCCTGAACCAGTACAACGCAGAAATCCGTGGATTGTACAACTACTACCGGCTCGCAAACAATGTGTCCGTCCTCAACAACTTCTACTATGTAATGAGATACAGTATGCTCAAGACCTTTGCCGGAAAATACCGGACACGAATCAGCAGAATTATTCAGAAGTACCATCAAGGGAAAGATTTTGTTGTGGAGTATCCGAAGAAAAACGGCAAGGTTGGAAAGGTGCTGTTCTATAACAACGGGTTTCGCCGTGATACCAAAGTGGAAAGCGGCAATCCCGATGTGATTGCAAGAGTGTTTGAGAACTACGGACGCAACAGCCTAATAAAGCGGCTGAAAGCGAGTCAATGCGAGTGGTGCGGTGCAGAGAATGTACCAATTGAAATACACCATGTACGAAAACTCAAAGACTTGAGCGGCAGAAAACAATGGGAAATCGCCATGATCGGGCGTAAGCGCAAGACAATGGCACTCTGTATTGACTGTCACGATAAGTTACACGCTGGGAAATTAGACTGACAGCTGGAGAGCCGGATACATCGAGAGGTGTAAGTCCGGTTCGGAGGGGAGTTCTCGGAAACCTGCCATAGCGATATGGCAAGGCGCTGGGTTCTTACCCTACTGACAACTTCCGTTGGACCGATCCCGCTTGCCACTATGACGAACCGGGATTGGAGCCATACAGGACAGAACTACTTGAAATCCCTGTTTGCATTGGCGTTCCAGGCATTTCTAATCATGGTGTGCGTGGGAATCTACTCTGTTTTGGTACAGAGTATCGCCACAGACGGAAATATCTCAGGCGCGATATGGGCCTGCATGGGCTACACGGTCCTGCTGTGCTTCGCCCTGTTCAAGACCGGCAGCCTCTCTAAGAGCCTGTTCGGAGCGCATTAAGGAGGCTTGATAAATTGGCGTATGTAACCATTCCAAAGGATTTGACGAAAGTAAAATCCAAAGTGCTGTTTGGGCTTACCAAACGGCAGCTTATATGTTTCGGAGCGGCGGCACTCATCGGAGTACCGCTTTTCTTTTTGCTCAGACGCACGGCCAGCAACAGCGCCGCCGCGTTCTGCATGATTATCGTCATGCTCCCGTTCTTTCTACTTGCCATGTATGAGCGGCATGGTCAACCCCTGGAGGTGGTGGCCGGACAGGTCATCCGCTGTATGTTCCTGCGGACGAAGGAACGGCCTTATCAGACAAACAATTTCTACGCAGCCCTGGAGCGGCAGGCCCAGGCGGAAAAGGAGGTGAAAGCCATTGTTCAGAAAGCGAAAGCCAGAGCCGCAGGCACGGCAGGCGGCAAAACCCGCGGTAAAGCTGACCGCCGCGGAAAAGCGTGAGATCAGGCGTATCCTGGAAACCGCCAGAGGTGATGGGAAACCTCACTCGGCGCAGGACACCATTCCCTTCCGTCAGATGTACCCGGACGGCTTGTGCCGGTTGGATGATACCACATGGAGCCGTTGCCTGGAATTTGAGGATGTGAATTACCAGCTTGCAAAGCCAGATGACCAGACGGCGATTTTTGAAGCCCTCTGCGATATGTATAACGCCCATGATGCTTCCATCGGCATGGAATTATCCCTTGTGTGCCGCAGGGTGAACAAAGCAGATTTCCGCAAACGAATTGAGATCGCAGCGCAGGAGGACAAGTTTGACGCGGTACGCGCCCTTTACACGGATATGCTCCGCGGGCAGTTGGAACACGGCAACAACGGCATGGTCAAGACGAAATTCCTGGTACTGACCATTGAGGCAAAAAACAGCAAGGAGGCAAAAGCCCGCTTTTCCCGGATCACGCTGGATGCCCTGAATTACTTTAAGGCTATGGGCGCACTGGCAAAGGTGCTGGACGGCAAGGAGTGGCTGGCGGTGCTGCACGGTATCCTCCACCCGGACGGAGAACCGTTTTCCTTTGCGTGGGAGTGGCTGGCGCCCTCCGGCCTGTCGGTCAAGGATTTCATTGCGCCGTCCTCTTTTCGGTTTGGCGAAGCACGGCGGTTTCAGATGGGCAGCAAAGTCGGCGCGGTCAGCTTTTTGCAAATCACAGCCCCGGAACTCAATGACCGGGTGCTTGCCGATCTGCTTGACACGGACAGCAGCATTTTTGTCAGCGTCCATATCCGCAGCATGGATCAGAATGAGGCCATCAAAACTGTCAAGCGCAAGATCACCGACTTGGACAGTATGAAGATCGACGCTCAGAAGCGGGCGGCGCGGGAAGGGTTCGATATGGACATCATCCCCACCGACATTGCCACCTATGCAGGTGAAGCAAAGAACATCCTCCGTGATCTGCAAAGCCGGAATGAGCGAATGTTCCTGATGACCTTCCTGGTAGTCAATGTGGCGGACACAAAGCAAAAGCTGGAGAACGATATCTTCCGGGCTTCCTCTGTGGCGCAGAAGCACAACTGTCATCTGGTGCGGCTGGACTTTCAGCAGGAGCAGGGGCTTGTGTCGGCGCTGCCGCTGGGCGTCAACCAAATCAGGATCGAACGCGGTCTGACCACTTCTGCCGTGGCAATTTTTGTTCCTTTTATCTCTCAGGAACTCTTCCAGAGCGGCGAGGCGCTGTATTACGGCCTGAACGCTACTTCCGGCAACATGATCCTTGCAGACCGCAAGCAGCTCAAAACGCCCAACGGTTTGATTCTTGGTACGCCGGGCAGCGGCAAGTCCTTCTCTGCAAAGCGTGAAATCCTCAATGTGTTTTTGGTGACAAAGGACGATATCATCATTTGCGACCCGGAGGCGGAAGTGCGACACGAAGTCGCGTAATGTATTGTGTATAAACACTGCTCTATCCATTTGGAGTAACCCTACTGTGACCTGCACTGGTCAAAAGCCGGCGTTGGGAAGCTCACAGGACAATATGGGAAATCTGCCAGCCTAAAGCGGATGTACTGTTAGGGTAAAGAATGCTATGTCGAACGTAATGTGAATCATCGTAAGGATCGTTACAGGGAATAGGTGAAATAAGGCTGATACACCTACACCAAAAGGTGTTGGAGGTGGCCGAGGGGCCTTTCTGTACCCCGAAGCAAATGGACACAAATCCTCCCGGTTCAAAGATGGCGGCTAAGGCATTCGAGAATTATGCATTACGTGGAACGTGGAAAACCCTATGCGTTCCTTGAACAAAGGTATCGACCTCGCAAGAGGAAGAAATGGCGCAGAGGGTATGAGATGGAATAAAAAGCGAAAGGTTCACTGTAACGGTGAGCATAGGGGTTCAAAATTTGCCCTGACCTGAAAGGGTGCTGACTTATTCCGGGTATTTCATGGCAAGATTGGAGGTATTCCTGTGAACGATAAGTATTCAACGACGGAAGGTAAAACTTCTGAGAAGCTGTCGGACGAAGCTATGTTGAGTGCCCAATGGAAAAGCATTGATTGGCATAAGGCAGAGCGGGAAGTCAACAGGCTACAAATCAGGATTGTCAAGGCAACTCAGCAAAAAGACTACAACGCAGTAAAACGACTTCAGTATCTTCTGACACATTCCTTTTACGCCAAAGCACTGGCTGTCAAGCGTGTCGTAACCAACGACGGGCGCAGAACTCCCGGTGTGGATGGTGTTCTCTGGAACACTCCGGCGAAGAAAATGGCAGCGGCTCTATCGCTGACAGATAAAAGGTATCGTGCACGTCCTCTCCGTAGAGTGTATATCGAAAAGAAGGACAAGAAGAAAAAACGTCCGTTGGGGATGTCAACCCGCCGTACCAGCTCATGGTCATCCACAGCAGCAAGCTGGTCTACCCCCGCGAACTGTATCAGCGCGGTGTGGAGCGCAAGCGTGTGGAACTGATTGCCGCCCACTTCAACGAATATGTGGCAAATGAGCCGAAGGTCAGTTTCCGCAACGGTCAGTTCATCGTAACGGATGGGCAGCACACCATCGAGGGGCGCATCCTCCGCAACGGCGGCAAAGATCTGCCGATTCTCTGCAAGGTGTACACGGGCATGACCGTGGAGCAGGAAGCCCTGCTCTTTGCCGAGCAGAACGGCTTCTCTGCGCCGCTGACGGCAGGCATCAAGCTCCGTGCCAAGGTGGTGGGCGGCGATGCCATCTCCAAAGCCTTTCTCGCAGCCACCAACCGGGTGGGATTGAGCCTCAATTATGACAGCCAGCAGCTGACCGATTACCGCATCGGCTGCGTTGGTACGGCTTTCCGGCTCTACAAGCAGATGGGCGAACCGCTCTACTGTGAAACGATGCGGCTGATCGTGGCAGCATGGGAGGGCAAGCCCGATTCGTTCCGGGCATCTGTTCTGAAAGGCATGATGCACTTTGTGGAGCTGTACCACGGCGAGTTCAGTGAAGAACGGCTGCTCCGTGCGCTGTGCAACATCCACCCGGTCGATATTTACCGCATCGGGCAGGACGACCCCGCAAAGCTGCGCGGATGGAAAAAATACGTTTTCCCCATCTACACCGCCTACAACGGCAAGTGCAGAAAAGACGCACTGCCGATGAAATTCTGACATTCACAGGCATTCCTCCCATATACACAAGGGGCATCCGCAAACCGCAGATGCCCCTTGTTACATATTAAAACCACTATATATACGATTTATTTGTTTGTCTAATACAACATATAGAGAAAAGAGGTATTCTATGCGCTCTCAGTTCACTTCGTATGAGCAGCTTCCCATCACGCTGACAGCCGATCATGTCGCTGCTGCGCTGGGCATCTCCCGCGCCAACGCTTACATCCTGCTCCGTTCGGACGGCTTTCCCACGCTCCACATCGGTAAGCGGATGGTCGTACCCAAAGACCGTTTTCTTCAGTGGATCACAGACAGCGTAAATGGCTGATCTGACATCCTTGATTCAAGAGGTTTCTTTTTCTATACTATTCCCGAAACGACTTGACATCAGGAAGGAGGCAATATGCCAAGCAAACGTTCACACGGCGAGGGTACGCTTCGCCACCGCAGCGATGGTCGCTGGGAATTACGTATGATGGACGGCTACCAGAAAGATGGTTCGCCGCGCTTCAAGACCTTCTATGGCAAGACTCAGAAGGAGGTCAAGCTCAAACTGAAAGAGTATCAGGATGCGCTTATCAGCGGTGTCCAGCTGGACACGATTCTGTACTTCGAGGATTGGGCAGATACATGGTTCGAGGGTCACAAGGATAATATCGCTCCCACGACACAGGAAAGCTATAAATACTGCCTGAAAATGCTCAAAGAGGGATTTTACCATCGCCCCTTGACCGTCATACGCCCCATCGACATCGAAAACTTCCTGAAAGGGATGCGGCGCGATGGCCGCTCGGATTCTTACATCAGCAAGGCACGAGGGATGCTCTACCAGATCTTTCAAAAGGCAGAAGCCAATGACCTTGTGCGCCGCAACCCGGTCCGGCTTGCTGAAAAGATGCGGGCATCCGGCACCGCAAAACGCAAGGAAGCCTTTACCACAGCGGAAGTCGCCCACTTAATGAAAGTTCTCCCCGATGACCGCATGGGCTTGAGCATCCGGCTTTTGCTCGGCACTGGAATGAGAATGCAGGAACTTCTGGCTTTGGAGCCGCAGTTTATTGAAGAAGATGGCTCTGTCATTCACATCCGGCAGGCAGTAAAGGTCGTAAAAGGTACAGTCAGCATCGGCAGTCCGAAATCCAAAGACAGTATCCGGGATATTCCGGTGCCGCTGAATGTTCGCCCGTGCGCCATCAAGCTGCGGGATACCACCGACCAGTTCATCTGGGAAAGCCCCAAGACCGGCTTGCCCTGCAATCCCACCCATTTCCGGGATGTATTCCGCAAATCTCTGGAAGAAGCGGGCGATGTCCGCTTGCTCACGCCGCACAGCTGCCGCCACACCTATGTGTCGCAGATGCAGGCGTTGGGCGTGGATATTCAGACCATCCAGAGCATCGTAGGCCATGCCGACACCGAGATGACTGAGCATTATCTCCATGTTCAGGAATCCATTCGGCAGAGTGCGATCCAGTTGTTCAGCGAGGCGTTTTCGGCCTGAAAATTGGACGGAACGACACTAATTAGACCAGATAAAATCTTTGGCATTGTGGTCAAAATTGTGGTCAAAACCAAATGAGGTCAGCCCACAAACAAAAAAATCCAACGATTTCTAACGTGAAATCGTTGGATTTATGGTCCGAGTGGCGAGAATCGAACTCACGGCCTCTTGAACCCCATTCAAGCGCGCTACCAAAACTGCGCTACACCCGGATATCGACCGCCGCTTCCCTACCGAAGCGTGGCGACATGAGATATTATACTCAGATACAGCAGTTTTGTCAACAGATTTTTACAATTTTCTTTGCTTTTTTCGTAAAAAGTCTGATTTTTGCGAAAGTACGCGCTTTATTCATTTTTGCTCTTTCGCTTGCAGAAGCTTGTCTTTTTCCAAAAGCGGTTTCAGATATTGACCGGTAAAGCTGCCTGGCACCTCTGCCACCTGTTCCGGCGTGCCTTCGGCCACGATTTCACCGCCTGCGCTGCCGCCTTCAGGGCCAAGGTCAATGATATGGTCGGCGCACTTGATAAGATCCAGATTGTGCTCGATGACAATAACCGTGTTGCCCGCATCTACCAGCTTCTGCAGCACCTCGATCAGGCGGTGCACATCTGCAATATGCAAGCCGGTAGTAGGCTCGTCCAGAATATACACGGTCTTGCCAGTGCTGCGGCGGGCCAACTCATTGGCCAGCTTCACGCGCTGTGCTTCGCCGCCGGAAAGGGTGGTGGCGCTCTGGCCCAGTGTTACATAACCAAGACCCACGTCCAACAGGGTCTGCAGTTTGCGGGCGATCTTGGGCTGGTTGGAAAAGAATACCACTGCTTCCTCCACGGTCATGTTCAGCACATCGGAGATGGTCTTTTCCTTATACTTCACTTCCAGCGTTTCGCGGTTGTAACGCGCACCCTTGCATACCTCGCAGGGCACGTACACATCCGGCAGGAAGTGCATCTCGATCTGCAGAATACCGTTGCCCTCACAGGCTTCGCAGCGGCCGCCCTTGACATTAAAACTGAAACGCCCCGGGCCGTAACCGCGCATTTTGGCATCCTGTGTCTGGGAGAATACCGTGCGGATATCATTGAACACACCGGTATAAGTGGCCGGATTGGAGCGCGGCGTACGGCCAATGGGCTGCTGGTCGATACCGATGACCTTATCCACAAATTCCAGCCCTTCTACCCCATCGCATTTGCCTGCGCGGGAACGCGCACCGTTCAGCTCGCAGGCAAGCGTCTTATACAGAATTTCGTTGATGAGGCTGGACTTGCCGGAGCCGGAAATGCCGGTAACGCAGATAAACTCTCCCAGCGGGAATTTCACGTCGATATTGCGCAGGTTATTTTCCCGTGCACCCCGTACAGTAAGGTAATTGCCGTTGCCGGTGCGGCGGGTCTGCGGTACGGCAATGCGTTTGCGGCCGGAGAGATAATCGCCGGTGATGCTGCGCTTTGCCTTACAGATGTCCTTCACGCTGCCAGCGGCTACGATCTCACCGCCATGCACACCTGCGCCCGGGCCTACATCCACGATATAATCCGCGCTGCGCATGGTATCTTCATCATGCTCCACCACAATGACTGTGTTGCCGAGGTCGCGGAGATTTTTCAGGGTGGCAATGAGCTTGTCGTTATCGCGCTGATGCAAGCCGATGGACGGCTCGTCCAGCACATAGAGCACGCCGGAAAGCGCACTGCCGATTTGAGTGGTCAGGCGGATGCGCTGGCTCTCGCCGCCGGAAAGAGTGCCTGCTGAGCGGGCCAGCGTGAGATAATCCAGACCCACGCTCTGCAAAAACTGCAGGCGGTTCCGGATTTCCTTCATGATCTGCCCGCCAATCTGCTTCTGCTTTTCGGTCAGGTTCGGCTCGTTCTCGGCAATGAATTTCAGCTCGTCCCGGATGGACATTTCGCAGAAATCGCTGATGTTCTTATCCCCAATGGTCACAGCCAGCACCACGGGTTTCAGGCGCTTGCCGTGGCAGTCCGGGCACTCCACGCCGGACATGAAGCTGCCGATTTCTTCCTTCATCCACTCGCTGTTGGTCTCGCGGAAGCGGCGCTCAAGGTTCTCCACGATGCCCTCAAAGGTATTATAGTACACACCGCTTCCGAACTCATTCGTGCGGTGCATCTCAATTTTTTCGCCATTGGTTCCGTACAGCAACGCATTGACAGCTTCGGTGCTCATCTCTTTGATGGGCGTATCCAGCGTAAAGCCGTACTTTTTTCCAAGGCCAAGGTAATACATTTCGGATACAGACCCCTCGGCATAGTACCAGCCGCTGGCCTTGATGGCACCCTCACGGATGGAAAGGTTCCGGTTGGGCAGGATGCGTTCCTCGTCCACCCGCATAAAGGTGCCAAGGCCGGTACACTTTTCGCAGGCTCCCAGCGGGTTATTGAAGGAGAAGAGCCGCGGCGACAGGTCGCTGATGGAAATGCCGTGCTCCGGGCAGGCAAAGTTCTGGCTGAAGGTCATACAATCGCCGCCGATCACATCCACTTCGGCGATGCCGCCGGTAAGCGCCAGCGCGGTTTCCAGCGAATCTGCCAGACGGCCCCGGATGCCCTTGCGCATGGCAAGGCGGTCCACCACGATCTCCACCGTATGCTTGATGTTCTTTTCCAGCTTGATCTCTTCGTCAAGATCATACAGGTTGCCGTCGATCTTCACACGAGCATAGCCACCGCGGCGGGCAGCATCCAGCTCTTTCTGCTGGGTGCCTTTGCGCTGGCGCACCACAGGAGCCAGCACCTGAAACTTCGTACCTTCGTCCAGTTTGAGCACCGCGTCCACCATTTCGTCCACGGTCTGCTGGCTGATCACCCGCCCGCACACCGGGCAGTGGGGCACGCCCACGCGGGCGTACAGAAGTCGCAGATAATCGTAGATCTCCGTCACGGTGCCCACGGTGGAACGCGGGTTGTGGCTGGTGGTTTTCTGGTCGATGGAAATTGCCGGTGACAGACCGGTGATCTCATCCACATCGGGCTTGTCCATGCGGCCCAAAAACATGCGTGCGTAGCTGGAAAGGCTTTCCACATAGCGGCGCTGGCCGTCGGCATAGATGGTGTCGAACGCAAGGCTCGACTTGCCCGAACCGGAAAGGCCGGTCATGACGATCAGCTTTTCCCTCGGGAGGGTCAGGTTAACATTTTTCAGGTTGTGCTCGCGGGCACCTTTGATGACGATTTTATCGTTTGCCAAGGTATTTTCTCCCTTTTCGTTGTGTCTGTGAATGATTCTGTTTGCGCTCCGTTTCTGCCGCAGAGTCCACCGTCGGGTTCTCGCCCCGGCGCAGTCGGTCGATCTGGTCACGCAGGAAGGCCGCGTGCTCAAACTCCAGCAGCTTCGCCGCTTCCTTCATCTCACGGGTCAGGCGCTCGATAGCGGCCTCCCGCTCCATCCTGCCCATGCGGCGGGTGTTCAGCTTAGCGTTCTCCGCTTTATCGCTGATCTCGATGCTGTCTGCAATGGCCTTGACGATGGTTTTTGGCACGATGCCATGTTCTTTATTGTAGGCCATCTGGATGGCGCGGCGGCGCTCGGTCTCGGTGATGGCCCGGTCCATGCTGTCGGTGACGACATCCGCGTACATGATGACAAGGCCCTCGGCATTGCGGGCCGCGCGGCCAATGGTCTGGATCAGGCTGGTCTCGCTGCGCAGAAAGCCCTCCTTGTCGGCATCCAGAATGGCCACAAGGCTCACCTCGGGCAGGTCAAGACCCTCGCGCAGCAGGTTGATGCCCACCACAACATCAATGGAGCCAAGGCGCAGGTCCTTGATGATCTCCATGCGCTCAAAGGTGTCCACCTCGTGGTGCATATACTTGACTTTGATGCCCTGTTCGGTAAGGTAGTCGGTCAGGTCTTCAGCCATTTTCTTGGTCAGCGTGGTCACGAGAACGCGCTCGTGCCGCTGGATACGGGTATTGATCTCGCCCAACAGATCTACCACCTGCCCTTCCACCGGGCGCACCGAAATGAGCGGGTCCAAAAGGCCGGTGGGCCGGATGACCTGCTGCGCCACCTGCGTGCTGTTCTGCCGCTCGTAGTCGCCGGGCGTAGCCGAAACGAAGATCATCTGGTTCAGCTTGGACTCCACTTCCTCGAACTTGAGCGGGCGGTTATCGAAGGCGGACGGCAGGCGGAAGCCGTACTCCACCAGCGTTTTTTTGCGGGCATAGTCGCCGCCATACATGGCGCGCACCTGCGGCAGGGTAACATGGCTCTCGTCCACAAACAGCAGAAAATCATCCGGGAAATAATCCAGCAGAGTGGTGGGCATACTGCCCGGCGCACGGCCCGAAAGCACCGCCGAATAGTTCTCGATGCCTTTGCACATGCCCACCTCGTTGAGCATCTCAATGTCGTAATTGGTGCGCTGGGCAATGCGCTGCGCCTCGATCAGCTTGCCCTCGGCGGTGAACTGCTTCACCTGTGCGTCGCACTCGGCGCGGATCTTTTCCAGTGCTGCGGCCTTCTTCTCGGCGCTGACGATATAGTGGCTGGCCGGGAAGATGGCTACATGCTTGACTACATTCTGTTTGGCCCCGGTGAGAGGGTTGAACTCCGTGATGCGGTCGATCTCGTCCCCAAAAAATTCCACACGGATGGCAAGCTCGCTCATATAGGCAAGGTAGATGTCCACGATATCGCCGTGGACACGGAACTTGTTGCGCACAAAATTCACGTCGTTGCGCTCATATTGCAGCGTCACAAGCTTCTGGCACAGCGCATCGCGCTCCATCTGCATGCCGGGGCGCAGGCTGATGACCATGCTGCGGTAGTCGATGGGGTCGCCCAGCGAGTAGATGCAGGAAACCGATGCTACAATGATCACGTCCCGCCGCTCCGAAAGCGCCGCCGTGGCCGAATGGCGCAGGCGGTCGATCTCGTCGTTGATGGCGCTGTCCTTTTCAATATAGGTATCCGTGCTGGGGATATAGGCTTCCGGCTGGTAGTAATCGTAGTAGGAGACGAAATACTCCACCGCGTTGTTGGGGAAAAACGACCGGAACTCGGTGCACAGCTGGGCCGCCAGCGTTTTGTTGTGGGCCAGAACCAGCGTGGGCCGGTTGCATTTTGCAATCACATTTGCCATGGTAAAGGTCTTGCCGCTGCCGGTAACACCCAGCAGGGTCTGGCAGCGGTCGCCCCGCTCCACGCCTTTCACCAGTGTTTCAATGGCCTGCGGCTGGTCGCCGGTGGGCTGGTAAGAGGATACCAGTTCAAATTTTTCGTCTGCCATCTTCCCTCTCCTCTCCGGCCCTCGCGCAAAGAACCACAATCAGTTGTATTTTACGGTTTGATTATAGCACACCAGTTTTATAATGTAAACACTTTTTTGTTGTTTCACAGATCAAGGCCAGAAAAGCGTACCTGTTTTAAAGTCATAGATCGGCAGGCGGTTTGCGTCCCGCATGGAGAAATACTCCGTATCGGTCAGGATGAAGTGATCCAGCAGATGGATGTTCACAAGGCCCAATGCCCGGGCAATATTGCCAGTGGCCTCCAGATCCTCCATAGAGGGCAAGGCCGCACCGTTGGGGTGGTTGTGGCTGAGCACCACCGTGTCGGTGCCGCCCTTGATGGCCGCAGACACCACATCCTTGATGTCCAGACTTACCCGGTCGGTGGTGCCTTCCCGCAGCCAGACCGCCGCGCGCACCCGCTTACGGCTGTCCAGACTGACCAGCATTGCACGCTCGTAATCCGACCACGCAAACTTCGCCATCAGATAGCTGCCCATCTGCTCGGTAGTTCTGATGCAGCGGGTGGTGCTGGTACGGCTGCGGCCATAGTAGCGGCTGATCTCCGGCAGCAGATGCAACATCCGGGCTGTGGCCGGGCCTACGCCCTCCACAGTGCACAGCTCTTCCTCGCTGGCTTCCAGCACAGCGGCAAAATCGCCAAAGCGGTCGATCAGGTCGTGAGCGATGCCGTTGGTGTCCTTCTGGGCGTTGGTGAGGTACAGCACATATTCCAGCGCTTCGTGCTCGGCCAGACTGTCCAGACCGTAGTTCTGCACCCGTTCGCGCATCCGCTGGCGGTGTCCCTGATGCCGTTTGTGTTCTGCCATTGCGGTACTCTCCTTCTGATTCATTCCTTATAATAGTACCCATTTTGCGCCCGGAACTCAAGGCTTTGCGGTAAAATAGTTTTGATCCGGGGCGTTTCCGCGTTGACTTGCAGCCAAGGCTGTATTACTATAAAGGTATCTCTTGAAAATTGAGGAACATTTATGAAACAATATACCGCAACCGCCAACGACGACGGCGTTCGTCTTTCCCGCTTTGTGCAGAGCGTGACCCGCGATTTTCCCACCAGCCTTTTGTACAAAAGCTTCCGCAATAAGCGCGTGAAGGTAAACGGAAAAAAGGCCGTGCCGGAGTACCGCATTCAGGCAGGCGACCTGATCGAGCTGTACATCAACGACGAGTTTTTCCCGCCGGAAGGCGCAAAAACCGTGCAGAAGGCCGCGCCGAAAAAAAAGCAGAATCAGCCCAAGGTCAATGTCATTTATGAGGACGAAAACATTGCTGTGCTGTACAAACCCACCCACCTTTTGTGCCATAGCGACCGCACCGGCGATGCAAACCTTGTGGACGCTTTTACCCAGTATCTGTCCGAAAAAGGCGAGTACGATCCCCACGGCGAGAACCGGTTCAAGCCCGGCATTTGCAACCGGCTGGACCGCGGCACCGAGGGCCTTGTGATCGCCGCCAAGAGCTACACCGCCCTGCGGGACATGAACGAGATCATCCGCACTGACCTACTCAAAAAGGAGTACTACACCATCACGGTGGGTATCCCGCAGTCCGGGCGGTTCACCGCATGGTGGGAGCACGACGAGAAGAACAACAAGGTGAGCATCCATGCACACCAGTCGCAGGACGAGCGCCGCAAGCAGATCATTACGGACGTGGACGTGCTGCGCACCGCAGGCCCCTTTGCCCTGTGCAAGATCGGCCTTGTCACCGGCCGCACCCACCAGATCCGCGCACATCTGGCCTATCTGGGCCGTCCGGTTCTGGGCGACATCAAGTACGGCAACCGCAAGATGAACGAGCGCACCGGCACCAAAACGCAGGCCCTGTGCGCTGTGCGGGTCACTTTCCTTGATATTCCCGAGGAAAACACCCTGCATTATCTCTCCGGCAAGGTCGTCAAGCTGAAGGACCCGCAGATCATAAAGCAGTTCGATGCGCTGGATAAGAGCAAGAACAGCGAGGAAAACCACCCTGCATAAAGCGGAAACAAAAAAGCGGCCGCTGTACTTTACCGTACAGCAGCCGTTTTTCTCTTTATTCTTTACTTTTTGTCGGAGTCCTGCTCCGCCTTTTCCTGCGATTCCTGTTCACGGCGCAGCTCTTTGATGCGCTTTTTCTCGCTCTGGACATGGGGCCATGGCCAGCTGAAGCCCTCGTTCTCACGGCACCATTTGACCAGCGGATAGAACGCGAAGGCCAGACCGAAGAGGTACAGCAGAGCGTACAGCAGGGCATCCAGCGTGATGAGCGCATCCAGTGCACCGATCACCGCCACCACGCAGCCTGCCTTCAAAAAGAACAGGCCGTTCTGGCGGCAGTATTCCTCAAAGTGCTCCGCCTTGACGGCACGGCGGCCCTGATCTCCCCAGACACGGGGATTTTTCATGACCGAATAGCCGTAGAATACCATCATCAGGCCAAGGGTGAGCTGAAAGCCAAAAAACATTTATGATACCTCTTAATCTTCAAACAGCGGCTTCATCAGGGGCAGGAAATCCAGCGTTGCAAAGTAATCGCGCGGAGTCTCGGCACGGCGGATCAGACGGTGGGTGCCATCCTCGCACAGCAGCACTTCGGCGCTGCGCAGCTTGCCGTTGTAGTTGTAGCCCATGGCAGAGCCGTGTGCACCGGTGTCGTGGATATAAACGATGTCGCCAATGTCGATCTTGGGCAGCATCCGGTCAATGGCAAACTTGTCGTTGTTCTCGCACAGACCGCCCACCACATCGTACATATGGTCGCAAGGCTCATTTTCCTTGCCCAGCACAGTGATGTGGTGGTAAGCGCCGTACATGGCCGGGCGTATCAGGTTGGCTGCGCAGGCATCCAGACCGATGTATTCCTTATAGATGTGCTTTTCATGGATGGCAGTTGCCACCAGTGCGCCGTAGGGGCCGGTGGTAAAGCGGCCCATCTCAGTAAAGATGGCCACATCGCCCATGCCTGCGGGCACCAGAATCTCCTCAAACTTCTTGCGCACACCCTCGCCGATGGCCATGATATCGTTCTCGGTCTGCTCCGGGCGGTACGGGATGCCCACACCGCCGGACAGGTTGATATAACCGATGTGCACACCGGTGGCCTTCTGCACCCGGACAGCCAGCTGGAACAGGATACCTGCCAGCTCCGGGTAATACTCATCGGAAATGGTATTGGACGCAAGGAAAGCGTGGATGCCGAAGTTCTTGGCTCCCTTGGCGGCCAGCTTCTTGTAGCTTTCGATCATCTGCTCCTCGGTCATGCCGTACTTGGCATCGCCGGGCTTGTCCATGACCTGAAAGCCCTCTTCGCTCTCGCCCAGACTGAAGGTGCCGCCCGGGTTATAGCGGCAGAAGATGTTCTCCGGCACACCGGCAACACGCTCCAGAAATTCCACCATGGTGGCATCGTCCAGATTGATATAGGCACCCAGCTCGTAGGCCTTCTTCATATCCTCCACGGGAGTCTGGTTGGAGGAGAACATGATTTCACTGCCGGAGAAACCGCACACCTCGCTGAGCATCAGCTCAGTCAGGGACGAGCAGTCCACGCCGCAGCCCTCCTCCTTGAGGATCTGCAGGATGACAGGGTTTGGCAGAGCCTTGACGGCAAAATACTCCTTGAAGCCTTTGTTCCAGCTGAATGCCTTGTTGATGCGGCGGGCATTTTCACGGATGCCCTTCTCATCGTAGACATGGAACGGCGTGGGCACATCCTGAATGATCTCCTGTGCCATCGCCTCGGTCAGAAACGGTTTCTTTTCCATAGTAACATCCCTCTCATTTTATATGCACGCGGCCGATCGCCGCAGTGACATCAGTAGAAACTCCTTTCGTCATCGCTGATGCGATGCCACCCATTCCCCTTTTTGTCGCTGGCGCGACATCTGTTTTTCTCTTTGTTACCTGTGGTGACATTTTTCCCCGGCGCAGGGAGAATCTGTCCCGGCCGGGGGAAGTCTTTCTCAAAGAGGGAGGCTTTGCCGCACGGACAAGCTCCCTCTTTGAGGGGGCTGTCTGCGCAGCAAACTGGGGGAGTTTACAGCTTCAGATTCTGGCGGGTGGGGGTGAAGGTCGGGATCATCTTTGCCAGCTGCTGCACCACACCCTCATCGTTGTGCTCTGCCGCAGCGGCAAGCTCCTGCAGCTGCCCGTAGAACTCGGCCAGATCGATGCTGCGCGGCGAAGCCACAAAAATTTTATTGTGCTGGGTGCGGCGCATCTTATCCTGCTCCTCGTCCATCATCAGCTCTTCGTAGAGCTTTTCGCCCGGGCGCAGACCCACGATCTTGATCTCCATATTCACGCCCGGCTCATAGCCGTAAAAGCGGATGAGCTGCTTGGCAAGATCCATGATCTTGACCGGCTCGCCCATGTCCAGCACATAGATATTGCCGCTTTCAGCCAGCGCACCGGCCTGCAGCACCAGCTGGGCCGCTTCCGGAATGGTCATAAAGTAGCGCTCAATGTTGGGGTCTGTCAGGGTGACAGGCCCGCCTTTTTTGATCTGAGCCTCAAACAGCGGAATGACGCTGCCGTGGCTGCCCAGCACATTGCCAAAACGCACAGCCACACACTTCATATCCGTGTTGCCCGCAAAGGTCTGGATGAGCATTTCGCAGATGCGCTTGGTACAGCCCATCACACTGGTGGGGTTCACAGCCTTATCGGTGGAAAGCTGCACGAACCGCTCCACGTCGTGTTCGCTGGCGCTCACCAGCAGATTTTTGGTGCCCAGAACATTGTTCTTGACCGCTTCTGCAGGGCTGACCTCCATCAGCGGCACATGCTTGTGTGCTGCCGCATGGAACACCACAGTGGGATGATATGTTTCAAAAACCTCATCCAGACGCTTTTTATCGCGGATGGAGCCAATGAGCACCGTTACCGGGATATCCCGGCCGTACTTCTGCTGCAGCTCCATCAAAAGCTCATAGGCGCAGTTCTCGTAGATATCAAAAATAAGCAGCTTGCCGGGCTTGAAGCGCATCACCTGACGGCACAGTTCGCTGCCGATGGAGCCGCCGCCGCCCGTGACCAGAACGGTCTTGCCGGTGAGGTAGCCGGAGATCTGATCGGTATCCAGCGTCACTTCCTCGCGGGAAAGGAAGTCCGCCGGGTTCAACTCGCGGAAGGCTCCCTGCTGCGGTGTACCGCTGCCCACCAGCTGCGGGTCACTGAGCAGCTGCACCGCACAATGGGTGCTGACGCACAGATCGATGACATGGTTCAGCTTGCTGCCCTTCAGGGTAGGAATGGCGATGATGATGCTGTGGATGCCGTAGCGCTTGCACAGGTCCGGGATATCCTCCAGCGTGCCCTTCACCGGCACCCCGTGGATGGTCTGGTTGAGTTTTGTGGGATCATCGTCCACCGCCACCACCGCGTGACCATATTCCTTATTGGATTTGCACACGTTGATGGCCCATGCACCGGCTTCGCCTGCACCTACGATCATCACCGGGCGGTTGGGGTCCTTGCTGGCAGCGCCGCGCAGCTTTTCGCCCAGCGGGTGGTTCAGGAACAGCCGCCATGCCAGACGGCTGCCGCCCACCAGCAGGAAGATGAGCACCGCTGCCATGCAGTTGGCAGAGTTGAACAGCACACCGTGGATGCACAGACGGTTGACACAGTAGACGACAACGGTAGGCACAGCCACCGTTCCCGCCAGACGCATCAGGTCGCGTTCACCGGCATACTTCCACAGTACGGAGTACAGCCCGCTGAACAGAAAGCTGGCAATGTACACCGCCACGATCCATGGCAGATTTTCGTACAGAAGCTCACGGTTATGCGGCCACCAGGCAGCTTCCACTGCTCCGTCTGCCCGCAGCAGAAGCGCAAAATAAAAGCTGAATGCAACAATGGCTGCATCCAGCAGCACAAGCAGCGCCCGGCGCGCAAGCACCTGCGGCGTGTTCTTTTTATCTTTCACAAAAAAGTCCTCTTTTTGCACACGGCGTAAAACGCCGCTGTTTTTGCCGGAAGGAGCTTCCGGCGTTCCGTCCTGCCCGGCACACCGGACAGCCCTATCTTTATATTATACTCAGAACACTGCAGAATGTCCAGAAAATTTGAATCCGCTGCCAAACTCTCTCTATTTTTTCGGTCTGCCGGGCCGGTGCGCAGCCCAGAGCGCGGCTGCTTCCTCTCCAAGGCCCAGCGGCCATGCCGCCAGCAGGAACACTCCTGTGGTAGCGCAGCCGCCTACGCCCAACGCGGCCAGCTGCAAAGGCAGCCGAGCCGCAAACCCATCCGCAAGCAGCTTCCGCAACGCCATACCAGCCGCCGCAGCCAGCACAGCTGCCAGTGCCGGTGCACCCAGCCAGCGGCGGAATGCATGCTGCGTGCCGCTGGAAAACAGCAGATGCCCGGTGTTGGCCGCACAGGTGTACAAGCTGGAAAGCAGGATCACTGCCAAAAAGCCCTTCATGCCAAAGCGCGGCAGCAGCGCCACCACCCCGCCAATGCGCAGGATAGAATCCCACACGCTGTAGCGGAAGGCCGCCTTCTGCTCTCCTACCCCTTTCATGGCACCGTCCACCATGCTTTCCAGATACATCAGCGGCATGGCAGGAGCCAGCGTTTCCAGATAAAACCCGGCATCCGCACTTTGGTACAAAAGCTGTGCCAGCGGCCGTCCCCACACCCAGAACAGCACCCCTGCCAGCGCGGAAAAATAGCCGGTGAGCCGCAGCATCCGGTCCAGAAGTGCGTTGAGCCGTTCGGTTTGGCCCAGAATATGAGCCTGCGTGATCTCCGGCATCAGCAGCACCGAAAGACTGCCCAGCAGGCCAAATGGGAACGTAAGCAGCGGCAGAGCCATGCCTTTCAGTTCTCCGTACTGCTCCAGCGC
>NZ_FMFG01000028.1:27182-30720 GCF_900066275.1 uncultured Faecalibacterium sp.
TACAGCGCACGCCCACCGCAAGGCCCTCGGTGCGGGTAAGCGCCAGTGCCACCAGCGCGATGCGCACCGTCTGCTCCGTAAGCTGGCTGAACACATTGGGAGCTACATGCCGTCGGGCGATGAAAAAACCGCGCAGCACCGCCGAGACCGCCATCCACGGCATTCCCAGCGCTGAAACGCGCAAAGCACCGACGGCGCGGACATCGCCAAGCCACAACCGGGCCGCAAGATCCGCTGTCGCCAGCTGCAGTGCAGCGGCAAACAGCCCCAGCACAAGTCCTGCCGCCAGCAGACGGCGCAGCATGCCGCGGGCTGCACCATGGGCGGAAGCTGGGCCGCTGAGTTCCTCGGCCATGAGCCGGGTAGCCGCCACCGAAACGCCCGCCGTTGCCAGCGTGACGAACAGTGAATACACCGCCAGCACCAGCTGGTAAAGGCCCATCCCCTCGCCGCCCAGCTCGTTTGCCAGCCAGATGCGCAGGCCCATGCCGGCCAGCCGCAGCACCACGTCTGAACCGGTGAGCAGCGCCGCATTTTTCAAATAGCTCTGCCGCATGGCGCACCTCCTGCCGGAATGTTCCGGTTCCAGCATATGAAGCGGCGGAACAGGATATGCAAAAGCAGAGCGGCGCGGCGGGTTGTTTCCTGAGCGCTTTTATGGTATAGTAAAGGGGCGGCTTTTATATAGCCGTATTCTGTTTAAGGAGGAAGCACACGGCAAACGCCCCGCGCCCGCCGTGCGCAAAAAGAGAATGAGCGAAGAATGTACCCATGACTGCTCCAGCTGTGGAGCAGCATGTTCTTCCCGCGATGCAGCGCCCAAGCACGATGCCCCCAACCCCAACAGCAGCGTCAAAAAAGTCATTGGCGTTGTGTCCGGCAAGGGCGGCGTTGGCAAGAGCATGACCAGCGCTCTGCTGGCCTGCGCCATGGCACGCCGCGGCTACCACTGCGGCATTCTGGATGCCGACATCACCGGCCCGTCCATTCCCAAGCTGTTCGGCATCCATGGCCGCGCCATGGCCGACGACAAGGGCTGCTGGCCCATCCAGAGCCGCATGGGCATCGATGTTATGAGCATCAATCTGCTGGTGGAAAACGAGGAAGACCCCGTTGTGTGGCGCGGCCCGGTCATTGCCGGTGCTGTCAAGCAGTTCTGGACCGATGTGGTCTGGAAGGACGTGGACTTTCTGTTCGTGGACATGCCCCCGGGAACCGGTGATGTGCCCCTGACCGTGTTCCAGAGCCTGCCGGTGGACGGCATTGTTGTGGTGGCAAGCCCGCAGGAGCTGGTGAGCATGATCGTGGCCAAGGCCGTGAACATGGCTGAAATGATGAAGGTACCCATGCTGGGCATCGTGGAGAACATGAGCTACATCGTCTGTCCCGACTGCGGCAAGCACATCAATGTGTTCGGCGAGAGCCATGTGGATGAGGTGGCTGCAAAGCACGGCCTGCCCGTGCTGGCCAAGTGTCCCATCGATCCCCAGCTGGCTGCGCTTTCCGATGCCGGTATGATCGAGACCTACGGCGGCGAATATCTGGAAGGTGCCGCCGATGCCTGCGAAAAGCTGCTGAAGAAGTAAAAATCGTTTCTCTGCCCTGTGCCGTTTGCGTGGTGCAGGGCTTTTTGTTTGCAGAAAATATGGCTTTCTGCGCCTGCGGAATGCAGCAAAATGGAGAAAAGACGTTCTTTTCCGTATTTCTTTTGTTCTGTCGGCGCTTTAAAAAACAAGGTTCTGTGCCGTTTTTTTCTTTTATTTTTCGTTTTGTGAAGCGGTCTCAACTTTTCATCTGTTTTTTTGAAGCATTTTCTGCTTTCTCGCTATTGTCAAACCCACAGAAATGCTTTATAATAATAAAGCGGTCTGCAGCCATAAGCAGACCGGTGTGTAAGAACGGAAATCCGGGATCGTCCCAAAGCGTTTTAGCAGCGCGTCCGCTGTGCGGCGGGCTGGGCGGTCTCGTCTTTTTCAAATTTTATAGAGTAATTGGGAAAAGGAGTATTCTACTATGCTGACGAATGAATACCTGAAGCGCGTTTACGAAGGTCTGGAAAAGCGCAATGCCAACGAGCCTGAGTTCCTGCAGGCTGTGCGCGAGGTTCTGGAGAGCATCCAGCCCGTTGTTGAGAAGCACCCCGAGTACGAGAAGGCCGGCCTGATCGAGCGTCTGGTCGAGCCGGAGCGCATCATCACCTTCCGTGTGCCTTGGGTTGACGATCAGGGCAAGGTTCAGGTGAACCGCGGCTACCGCGTACAGTTCAACAGCGCCATCGGCCCCTACAAGGGCGGCCTGCGCTTCCATCCCTCTGTCAATCAGGGCATCCTGAAGTTCCTCGGCTTTGAGCAGACCTTCAAGAACAGCCTGACCACCCTGCCCATGGGCGGCGGCAAGGGCGGCTCTGACTTCGACCCCCACGGCAAGAGCGACATGGAGGTCATGCGCTTCTGCCAGAGCTTCATGACCGAGCTGTACCGCCACATCGGCCAGTTCGTGGACTGCCCCGCCGGTGATATCGGTGTCGGCGGCCGTGAGGTCGGCTATATGTTCGGCCAGTACAAGCGCCTGACCAACAGCTTCCAGGGCGGCATGCTCACCGGCAAGGGCCTGACCTTTGGCGGCTCTCTGGCCCGTACCGAGGCTACCGGCTATGGCCTGTGCTACTTCACCGCTGAAGCTCTGAAGTGCATGCGCAACGACAGCTTTGAGGGCAAGACCGTGGTCATCTCCGGTTCCGGCAACGTTGCGATCTACGCCTGCGAGAAGGCCACCCAGCTGGGTGCCAAGGTCGTGACCATGTCCGACTCCAACGGCTATGTCTACGATCCCAACGGCATTGATCTGGCCTACGTCAAGGATCTGAAGGAAGTCCGCCGCGGCCGTATCAAGGAGTACGCCGAGACCCACGAGGGTGTAACCTATGTTGCAGATTGCACCAAGGTCTGGACTGTCCCCTGCGACATCGCCCTGCCCTGCGCAACCCAGAACGAGATCAACAAGGAGTCCGCTGAGGCTCTGGTGAAGGGCGGCTGCACCGTCGTGTGCGAGGGTGCCAACATGCCCAGCACCCCGGAGGCCATCGAGGTCTACCTGTCCAACGGCATCCTGTACGGACCTGCAAAGGCTTCCAACGCAGGCGGCGTGGCCACCTCCGGTCTGGAGATGAGCCAGAACTCCGAGCGCCTGAGCTGGGCCTTTGAAGAGGTCGATGCCAAGCTGAAGGGCATCATGGAGGGCATTTTCCATGCTTCCTACGATGCATCTGTGGCTGCCGGTTCCGAGGGCAACCTGATGGTCGGTGCAAACTGCGCCGGCTTCCTGAAGGTTGCAACCGCCATGATGGCACAGGGCATCACCTACTAAGTCATACCGCGTCGTCTAAGAGCCGCGCCCGCAGGGGTGCGGCTCTTTTTGGGTATAACCCCGCCCCGCTCTGCCCACACTGGCAGTATCTTATGGCAGAAAGGGAGTTTTGTATGGACGAGCAGATGTTTTGTTTTCAGTGTGAGCAGGCGGCGGGCTGCACCGCCTGCAC
>NZ_FMFG01000039.1:0-20595 GCF_900066275.1 uncultured Faecalibacterium sp.
TGTAAAGGCCAGCGTTGATTATGCAGCCGTCGTTGCAGAAAAGACCGCTGAAAAGGAAAAAATCGAATCTGAGGTTGCTACGCTGACTGCAAATCTCGATGATCTGAAAACGCAGATGAAAGCCAAGAAAGCAGAATTGAAAGCCGTCACCAAGGAACTTACCAAAGCCGAAAACAAAAAAGCTGCCGCCGAAGCAAAGGCAATGGAAGAAGCAAAGAAAGGCGAAGCAGAAGATGTGCTGAAGAAGCTGCTGGCCAGCGGTATGACGGCTGAGGAAATCCTTGCAAAACTCCAGTAATGCAATATGGGGGGCAAGTAAACATATCTGCCCAAACTGCGGGCGCAAGATGAAACAGCAGTTCACAGGGCTGTTCCATTGCAAGTGTGGGACAAGCTGGAAACGTGACATAGGATTTTTTGAGCGTACTCCAGATATGGTGTTCTCACTGGAACGCAAAAAAGTCGGAAATAAAATCAAACAGCTCCCGGCGATACAGCATAAGTAAGCAAGACCACCAGCCGTTTTTTCGACTGGTGGCCTTTTTTGTGCTTAATCCTCTGTAATGCCGAGATATTGGTCAATCTCCATGATGCTTTCCCCACTGATCTCAACCAGATCTTCAAAGGGCACCACGGTGTCGCCCACCTGCAAGGTGCGGAACACCGGGTCGATGCGGTCTACCCTTCCGGTCAGGGTGATGTAGTTGCCCACCGCCGGAACCTCCGGGTGGGCGGTATCCTCTTTGAAATACCGCACCGTGATGGTCATACCCTTGGTAACCTGCATCAGCCGATCGGACAGGGCGGACATTTCTTCCTCGGTCAGAATGCGCTTGGTCACCCGCTCGGTGCGCTGCTTTTCTGCGGCAAGCTGCTCATCATAACCACGCAAGGCTGCAAAGGGAGAGAAAATCTTTGCCCGGTTCTGTAAAGTCATGCGGGGGTGCTTGCGAAGGGATTCTTCGGTCTGGAGGCGTTCCATCTCTATGATGTCCCCGTACTTTTGGGCGGTCTCTTGTCCGATCTTGCTATTTTTGTAGTTTTCCATCCGAACCTCCTGCGCTGTGACCACCGATCTGCGCATTGCGCTGGCGCATGGTGGCACCTTCCTCGTAGCTGCTGGCTTTCAGTACGGCATTTTTGCCGTACTTGTTCTTGATGCCCAGCATGGCTTGCTGGAGTTTTTTCTCCTTTTCCAGCTTCTTGGTGTCGGTGAAAAAGTCCACCTGATAGATGCCCTCGTCCGGCGTGACCTTGTTGGCATTGATGGTAATGCGCCGCACCGTCAGCGCCGGGTCGGTGATGCGCTCAAACAGCTTTGCGCTTTCGTTGATGATGGTGCTGCCCAGATTGGTGGGCGCATCAAACCGGATGGTGCCGTGAGCTGCCTTGGGGATGATTCTGCCGTAGCGGTCGGTCTGGGTCAGACCACGGTAGCCGCCCTTGTCCACGTTCTCCCGGTCGTAGCCGATCTCCAAGGTGATGGATTCCGTCACCAGTTTCTTTTCCGTAAGCCGGAACATCAGAATCTCCGCCATCTCCCGGACGATGAGCTTGGCTTTGTCATTGGGGTAAGGGCAGGTCAGCACCTGCCCCTCGCTGATGCTGTTGGTGCTGGGCTTGTAGCTTTTGATTTGTTCCATGCCGCAGGGTTCGTAGCCCCATGCGTGGTCAATGAGAATTTCCGCATCCACGCCGAAAATCTCATACAGACGATCCTCTCCGTGGATGGAAAACCGTGCCAAATCCCCCATGGTGTAGATGCCGTGGGCTTCCAGCCGTTTGACGGTGCCGGGGCCTGTCATCCAGAAATCCGTCAAAGGGCGGTGGTTCCACAGCAGATACCGATAGGACTGCTCGTCCAGCTCTGCAATGCGGACACCCTCCTTGTCTGCCGGAATGTGCTTTGCCACAATGTCCATGGCCAGCTTTGCAAGGTAGAGGTTGGTGCCGATGCCTGCCGTTGCGGTGATGCCGGTGTTGTACAGCACCTCCCGCACCATGGTCATGGCAAGCTCGTGGGCGCTCATGTGGTAGTAGGGCAGATAGCCCGTCACATCAATGAAAACCTCGTCGATGGAATAGGGGTAGATATCCACCGGGGATACATATTTGAGGTAGGTCTTGTAGATTTGGGTAGAAACGTCCAGATATCGCTGCATCCGGGGCGGCGCAACAATATAGCTCAGCCCTAGCGCCGGGTCTGCGTTCAGGGCGTTGGCATCAAAAGAGGTGCTGGCAAAGTGGTATTTGCCATCCTCTCCCCGGACTGCCTTGTGTTGCCGGATGGCAGTTTGCAGCCGCTGAGCGTTGACCTCTTTCACCCGCTGAACGGCTTCAAACAGCCGTGCTCTGCCAGGTATCTTGTAAGCTTTCAGGGAGGGCGACACCGCAAGGCAGATGGTCTTTTCGGTGCGGGAGGCGTCTGCCACCACCAGATTGGTGGTCAGGGGGTCCAGATGGCGGTCTACGCACTCCACCGAGGCATAGAAACTTTTCAGGTCGATTGCCAGATAGGTGCGCTGCGCTGCCATACTTCAGCCCTCCTCTGTGTTATTTGGTTTCCACCTCAACGAACCACCGGCCGAACCGGGAGGGAAACCGTGGGTCGGAACGCTCAAAAAACAGGTGCCGTTCCTGCCCCTTTACCATTACAGTATAACAGTCGCCGGGCATATCGGCAATGGTATTTGCAGGGCGAAAGTCCCGCACCTGCTCGATGGGATACGTCCGACCATCGCCCCATGTGATCTGCCGGGGCTGCATATAGCCTGTTGCATCAAAATCAGAAGTCACTTTCACATAGACCTTTTCCGTTTTGCGACGGCAGTTTCGATTCATTCTTCACAGCTCCTTTGCGAAAATCACAACCATTCATCTTATTATAATAAATCTTTACGCTGTTTTCAAGAGGGAGCACAACAATTGTTAGCGATGCAAAAAAATACAGCTATATTTCAGTGTGAAGCCTGAATATAGCTGTATTTTTTCTTTATAGATGATTTAATTGTTCTCCTCAAAGTTCTCAACCTGCTCCATGACCTTTTTGAAAACTTCGGGGCTGTACTGTGGAGGATAGCCGTTTTTTACAAGGCAGATCTTGATCTCCAGCTTCAACTGATTGCGGACGTTCTGATTGTTCAGCCAGTCAGCAAACGAAGATTTGGTGTCGATAATCTCTTTGACCTTTTGCGCCAGAGCCTTGCACTTGTCGTTGATGACAGCACACCGTCAACCTCTTTATCGGTTCCGTATTCAAAATCATACTGGTCCCGCAGGGCAAGGAGAATAAAGATAAAGAAAGGAATTTTTTTGTTTAACTATTCTCACTATTATTTAATTTAGTGATTTTTTCTTCTTTGGAGAAACCAGTTTGTGACCGGAATAAATGGACATGCCCATACAAATCAATGAAGAATAGGCAAAGTATTTATGCGCAGTCATAGATTTTTTGATTCCAGAATAAATGCATCCCAACATACAGAAAAGTGCGCCTAAGGCCCAGTATTTATGTGATTTCATGATTTGATGCCTCCTTTGATTTAACTGATTCAATTATAACGTTTTTTTACGAAAACGCAAGCATTACCGGGAACGCTTTCATGTGGATGCTGTGACTGCCGCTACGGTCATGCTCGGTGGGCATTACGAACAAGGCTCACATGTAGCATTCGACTCCGAATATCAGCCGGCACACATATGAGGACGGAAAATGTAGCAGCTTTTGAAAAAAATTGCTTTTTTCTGCTCAAAGTGCTACAATCGGAATATACCGAATACAAAGGGAAGAAAGCTCCCATGCCAAGACCGCCACGGTGCCGTCAAATTTGTGGCGTATCACAGGTCGATACATTCTGTCCCAACGGGTGCGAGAATACCGAGCCGATCCTGCTGACGCTGGACGAATACGAGGTCATTCGGCTGGTTGACTTGGAGCAGCAAACCCACGAGCAGTGTGCCGCGCAGATGGACATTTCACGCTCTACCGTGCAGGAGATTTACGAAGGCGCACGGCGCAAGATTGCAGCGTGTCTTGTCCACGGGAAACCGCTGCACATCACCGGGGGAAACTACCGCATTTGCGGAGGACAGGAGGCAGCTCACTGCGGCCGTTGCTGCCGGATGCAGAGAACCAACATGGAAAAATTAGGCAAAACTTGCAAAGGAGATTCCATTATGAAAATTGCAGTTACCTATGAAAACGGTCAAATCTTTCAGCATTTCGGTCACACCGAGCAGTTCAAGCTTTATGAAGCTGTGGACGGCAAAATCACTCATGCGAAAGTCGTTGACACCAACGGCAGCGGTCACGGCGCACTGGCAGGCTTCCTGATGCAGAACGGCGTGGACACTTTGATTTGCGGAGGCATCGGCGGCGGTGCGCAGGCAGCTCTGGCCGAAGCGGGCATCAAGCTCTACGGCGGTGTCAGCGGGGACGCTGATGCTGCGGTGAGCGCATTGCTCAACGGAAATCTGGGCTACGATCCCAATGTTCATTGTGACCACCATGATCATGAGCACGGCGAGGCTGGTCACTCCTGCGGTGACCACGGCTGCGGCAAGCATAGCTGCCATTGATATGGAACGCACACTGACACAACTTCCGTTCTGGTCATCCTTGACCGAACGCGAAATGGACACACTACGCCGAAGTGCCTTTGTCCGTCATTATAAAAAGGGTGCGTTCGTTCACAGCAGCGACAATGAATGTCTCGGAATGCTGTTTATTCTTTCCGGCGAGATCCGCACTTATCTTCTCTCTGATGAGGGGCGGGAGGTAACGCTGTTCCGCCTATATCCGGGCGAGCTATGCGTGCTTTCCGCCTCCTGCGTGATCAGTCAGATCACCTTTGATACGCAAATGACTGCCGGAATGGATACGGACGTTCTGATTATCCCTGCAAATGTCATTGCTGCACTCAAGGAGAAAAATCTCCATGTCCGCTGTTTTCTCTATGAACTGGCAACGAAACGGTTTTCTGATGTGATGTGGGCGATGCAGCAGATCATGTTCAAGGGGCTGGATCAGCGTCTGGCAGAATTTCTCTTTGCCGAAGCGGAACGTACCGGCTCCGACACGATACGTATGACCCATGAGCAGATCGCCCAGCACATCAGCTCGGCACGGGAGGCAGTGGCACGGATGCTCAAAAGCTTCTCGGAGGACGGACTGGTGGAGCTGAAGCGTGGTGCAATCACGCTGCGGGATAAGAACAGACTAAATCGTCTAAAATAAAAAGGAATGTGACTTCGTCACGGAATAAAATCATAGATTTGCTACAATAAAAGCAGAAAAGCAGAAAAGCAGAAAAGCAGAAAAGCAGGAAGGAGTATCCACCATGAAAGAAACGAAATACGCAGGAACTCAAACCGAAAAAAACCTGATGGCTGCCTTTGCCGGTGAGTCCGAGGCACGCAACAAGTACACCTATTTTGCATCCAAGGCCAAGAAGGAAGGCTTTGAGCAGATCGCGGCACTGTTCCTCAAAACCGCTGATAATGAGAAGGAACACGCCAAGCTGTGGTTCAAAGAACTGAACGGCATTGGCGACACCGCAGAAAACCTTCTCTCCGCCGCTGAGGGTGAGAACTACGAGTGGACGGATATGTACGATGGCTTTGCCAAAACTGCCGATGAGGAAGGCTTTCATGAGCTGGCCCAGCGTTTCCGCCTGGTAGCCGCCATTGAAAAGCACCATGAGGAGCGCTACCGTGCCCTGTTGCACAATGTGGAGATGGCAGAGGTCTTTGCCAAGAGTGAGGTCAAGGTATGGGAGTGCCGCAACTGCGGTCACATTGTGATCGGTGAGAAAGCTCCAGAGGTTTGCCCCACCTGCAACCATCCCCAGAGCTATTTTGAAATTCACGCAGAAAACTATTAAAGAAAGAAAAGGAGAATTATCATGGAGCAGAAGTTTTACATTTGCAAGCATTGTGGCAACATCATTGCCAAAGTTAAGGACGCAGGCGTCCCTGTCGTCTGCTGCGGCGAGCCGATGAGCGAGATCGTTCCCGGCACCACCGACGCTGCCGTGGAGAAGCACGTCCCTGTCTGGACGGTGGAAAACGGCATCGTCCATGTCAAGGTCGGCTCTGTGGAGCACCCCATGCTGCCGGAGCACTACATCGAATGGGTATCTCTCCAGACCAAGCAGGGCAATCAGCGTAAGGAACTGCATCCTGGCGAAAAGCCGGAGGTCTGCTTCGCTCTCTGCGAGGGCGATGAGGTCGAGGCGGTCTACGCCTACTGCAACCTCCACAGTCTGTGGAAAGCGTAATTCACCTTCTTAAAATCCGGTGCTCAAAAAGCACCGGATTTTTTTTATCAATGTAACCTCGTCACAGAAAAAGACTTTGTCCTGCGGTATGATAAAGCCACAATCAAGAAAGAGCTGGCGAACGTGAAAATCAATCTCAATCCCGATCAGGAGATTGTCAGCACCATCAGAAAAGGACTCAAGCGCACCGGCGGGTACTGCCCCTGCCGCAGGGAGCGCACAGAGGCAACCAAATGTATGTGCCAGGAGTTCAAGAATCCAATTGCAGATCCGCGCTTCGAGGGGGTCTGCCACTGTATGCTCTATTACAAATCCTTGTAGGATTAAGGGAGGAAAGCTATGCTGTCAAAGAAACTGGCTGCCATAGATAAGACGCGGTGTGTCGCCTGTGGTGTGTGTGAAAATACCTGTCCACTGGGGGCCGTCAAGGTGCGCCGTGGCTGCTACGCCGCCGTGGAGGCGGAACGCTGCGTAGGCTGCGGCAAGTGCGCAAAGCTCTGTCCCGTCGGCTGCATTGAGGTGAAAGTGAGGGCTGACGCATGAAAGCAAAGCATTGGTACGATTACCTGTGGGTATATGCCATCATCTATTTTGCACTGGGCTTTTTCAATATCCTGTTCGCGTGGCTGGGTATGATCGATTTTCTTCTGCCGCTGCTTTTAGCCATCTTTGGCGGGAACAAATTCTTTTGCAACCATCTCTGCGGACGGGGTCAACTGTTCAGCAAGCTGGGGACAGACCTTAAATGCTCCCGCTGCAAGCCCACGCCCCGCTGGATGTCCTCCAAGTGGTTCCGTTATGCCTTTTTACTCTTTTTCCTGACGATGTTCGGCAACATGGTGTTCCAGACCTATCTGGTCGCTGCTGGTGCTACGTCCCTGCGGGAGGCCATTAAGCTGTTCTGGACATTCCGTGTGCCGTGGAGCTGGACTTATACAGCCGGTACAGTCGCTGATTGGATGGCGCAGTTCAGCTTTGGCTTTTATAGCCTCATGCTGACCTCTCTGCTGCTGGGTCTGATCGTTATGGTGCTCTACATGCCCCGCACATGGTGTGCGTTTTGCCCGATGGGAACCATGACGCAGGGCATTTGCAAGCTGAAAAACAAAGAATAAACAAAGATAACAGAACGGAGCCTTTCTCATGGCTGAACTGAAAATTACTGCTGCGAATTTTGAAAATGAGGTACTGCATTCCGACAAGCCCATCCTGCTGGATTTCTATGCGGACTGGTGCGGACCGTGCAAAATGCTCTCTCCCATACTGCATGAGCTTGCCGAAGAAAAAAGCGGTACGCTCAAGGTGGGCAAGGTCAACGTGGACGAGCAGATGGAGCTGGCAATGCGTTTTCAAGTATCCAGCATCCCGATGCTGGTCGTATTCAAGGATGGAAAGGCCGTTGCCAAATCGGTCGGCTATCGGCCTAAGTCGGAGATCGCCGCAATGGTGGAGGGCGTGAAATGAAGGTCGTAATTGTAGGCGGCGTGGCGGGCGGTGCTTCTGCTGCTGCCCGCATCCGCCGTTTGGATGAACACGCGCAGATCATCATGATCGAGCGTAGCGGCTATGTGTCCTATGCCAACTGCGGTCTGCCGTATTATGTGGGCGGTGTGATCAAGGAGCAAGAAGAACTGACACTGCAAACTCCGGAGAGCTTCTGGGACCGTTTTCGCATTGATGTGCGGGTACGGCAGGAAGTAACTGCGATCAATCCCGCAGAGAAAACCGTCACGGTCCGCACACTGGACAGCGGGAAGATCTATACGGAAACCTATGACAAACTGCTTCTTGCCCCCGGCGCAAAGCCGACGGTTCCTGCGCTTTCCGGCGTCAGCAGTGAGCGTGTTTTCACGCTGCGCACCGTGGAGGATACCCTCCGCATTAGGCGCTTTGTAGAGGATCAGAAGCCGAAAAACGCTGTTTTGGCTGGCGGCGGCTTTATCGGTCTGGAAATGGCGGAAAACCTTACAGAAATGGGCGTTTCTGTCACCATCGTTCAGCGACCCAATCAGCTATTAGCACCACTGGATGCGGACATGGCGAGCTTTGTCCATGCGGAAATGCGCAGACACGGCGTGACTCTGCGGTTGGGGGAAACCGTTACCGGATTCCGACAGGACGGAGATTCCGTGCTGACTCTGTTGGAGAGTAGTGAGCCGCTGCATTCGGATATGGTGTTGCTGGCCATCGGTGTTACCCCGGACACGCATTTAGCAGAAGATGTCGGTCTTGAGCTTGGTATTCGTGGAAGCATCGCTGTCACCGAACGGATGGAAACCTCCGTGCCGGACATCTATGCTGTGGGCGATGCCGTAGAGGTCACCCATTTTGTAACCGGGCAGAAAGCGTTGATTTCGCTGGCGGGACCCGCCAACAAGCAGGGACGCATTGCCGCTGACAATATCTGCGGCGGCAACAGCCACTTTACCGGCTCTCAGGGTTCGTCTGTTCTGAAACTGTTTGGCTTGACAGCGGCCTCCACGGGTATCAATGAAAAGGTAGCGCAGGCAGCAGGAATCGCTTACGACAAAGTCGTACTTTTCCCAGCATCCCACGCTGCCTATTATCCCGGCGCACGGTCAATGGCAATGAAGGTACTGTATGAAAAAGAAAGCCTGCGGTTGCTCGGTGCGCAGATCGTTGGCGGCGACGGTGTGGACAAGCGTATTGATGTACTGGCAACGGCCATTCGCGCAAAAATGACAGCTTTGGAACTGACGGAACTTGACCTTTCCTATGCGCCGCCCTATTCCTCTGCCAAAGATCCGGTCAATATGGCCGGTTTTATGATCGAGGACTTGGAGAGCGGGAAAGTGCAGCAGTTCCATTGGAATGATGTTGAGGACTTGCCCTGCGATGGCAGTGCGACGCTGCTGGACGTCCGCACGGAAGGCGAATATCGGCGTGGGCACTTGAATGGATTCCGCAATATTCCACTGGACGATCTGCGGGAGCACTTGGACGAGTTAGAGCGGGACAAGCCTATCTATGTGAATTGCCAGACTGGGCTTCGCAGTTATCTGGCCTGTCGGCTTTTGACGCAGTATGGTTTCAGCTGTTCCCATCTCTCCGGCGGATACAGTTTTTATCAGGTCGTAACACAAGAGCAGCAGACAGCGCGGAGCGCCTATCCCTGCGGAATGGAGAAACTATGAGTGAAAATTTATTTGGCTTGACGGTTGCGGCAGATAAAGGCTTAGATGATCTGCAGTGCCAGCGCCTTTTAAGCGAAAATCGCAGGTATCAGGAGGTCATGCTGCAATACCGATGTGCGCTGAAAGCACTGGAAAGCAGGTTGGAAATTCTAAACGAAGAGTTTTCATTGCAGCATGATCGCAATCCGATAGAAAGTATAAAAAGCCGCTTGAAGTCGCCGTCCAGCATTATGAATAAGATGCAGAAACGCGGACTTCCTCTGGATTTTCCGACCATGCAGACAAATATCATGGATATTGCCGGTGTGCGGGTGATCTGCTCTTTCGAGGAGGATGTGTTCTTTTTGGCAAAGTGCTTAAAAGATCAGTCTGACATTGAAATCATCACGGAGAAAGATTATATTTCACACCCTAAGCCAAATGGCTATCGCAGTCTGCACCTGACGATCCGGTTGCCGGTATTCTTTGCGGAAAAAGAGATCCATGTGCCGGTGGAGATACAACTCCGTACAATCGCTATGGACTTCTGGGCAAGCCTTGAGCATACCATCCGCTATAAGAAAAACTTCCCGATCAATGCTGAAGTCGAAACTGAATTGAAAGAGTGCGCCGATTCCAGCAGAGAATGGGACAGAAAAATGGAACATCTACTGCACATCTTAACATAGTGCGTCGGATATAAAATGAAAAGCACGCACTTTGGTGCTTGCCTTGGACTTGCCAGGGACCGCCTCATCCGCCTTGGATGGGCGACCCCTGCGAGCCCCAACCAATTTCTCCGCTTTCTGGTTTTCAGGCATAGTCTTTTCTGCTTTTGGCGGACTGCCACGGCACAGCTTTTTCGGCTTCTATAATTGTAAGGAACATGGCTTTTCGCTGAATTGAAAGCGAAGCTGACCCGGTCTGGGGCGGTCTGTAATAAAGCGATATTTTTTTTGAAACTATCTTGACAAATTTTATCAAGATTGATATTATGGTATTAACAAGCAAGCGAAAAGAGGATGTGGAGCATGATCATCACCAAAGAGACGGACTACGCGCTGCGCATTTTGCGGGTGCTGATGGACGGGGAGAAGCATTCGGTGGCCGAGATGTCGGAAACGGAATTGATCCCCAATCAGTTTGCCTACCAGATTCTGCGCAAGCTCTCCGCCGGCAATTTGGTGCGGGTGAGCCGCGGCGCTCTCGGCGGCTGCGAGCTGTCCTGCGATCTGGACGCGACCTCCCTCTACGATCTCATGGGGGTCGTGGGGGAGCGGGGCATCCTGTGCGCCTGCATGGAGCCGGGATATGAATGCCACTGGCAGGACAAGCATGGGCGGTGCACCATCCACTGTCAGCTGGCGGCCTTGCAGCAAAAGCAGGACGAGGCGTTCCGTGCCGTGAGTCTGCGCAGGCTGCTGACCGGCGGATCCGATCCCCAAGATACAAGCAAGCTGTTAAATTTTTAAAAGGAGGTACCCGTATGCTGTTTCAAACCACGTCGGCGCACGAAGAGCTGCGCGCGAAGATCCGGAGTTTTGCGGAGGAGGAGATCAAGCCCCTCGCATTTTTAATGGATCAGAACAATGAGTTTCCCGAGGAGGCTGTCAAGAAGCTGGGTAAGCTGGGCTGGATGGGCATTCCCTACCCCAAGGAGTACGGTGGTGCCGGTCTTGATGCTCTGAGCTACGCCATCGCGGTGGAGGAGCTGGCCCGTGTGGACGGCGGCACGGGCGTAATCCTCTCCGCCCACGTCTCCCTCGGCTCATGGCCCATTTTCGCCTATGGCACCGAGGAGCAGAAGAAGAAATATCTGGTTCCGCTGGCCAAGGGCGAGAAGATCGGCGCCTTCGGCCTTACGGAGACCAACGCCGGATCCGACGCCGGCGGCACGGAGACCACGGCGCTGGATAAGGGGGACTACTACCTCCTCAACGGCAGCAAGATCTTCATTACCAACGCCCCTAAGGCGGACACCTATGTGGTTTTCGCCGTCACCACGCCGGACATCGGCACCCGGGGCATCTCCGCTTTCATCGTGGAGAAGGGCTGGAAGGGCTTTGAGTTCGGCGACCACTATGACAAGATGGGTATTCGCTCCTCCTCCACGGCGGAGCTGATCTTCAACAACGTGAAGGTTCCCAAGGAAAACCTATTGGGCAAGGAGGGCGAGGGCTTCAAGATTGCCATGTCCACGCTGGACGGCGGACGCATCGGCATCGCCGCGCAGGCGCTGGGCATCGCCCAGGGCGCGTTTGAGCACGCGTTGAGCTATTCCAAGGAGCGCGTCCAGTTCGGCAAGCCCATCGCGGCCCAGCAGAGCATCGCCTTCAAGCTGGCGGATATGGCAACCAAGCTGCGCTGCGCCCGGTTCCTCATCTACTCCGCGGCGGAGCTGAAGGAGCAGCACGCGCCTTACGGCATGGAGTCCGCCATGGCGAAGATGTACGCCTCGGACATCGCGCTGGAGGTCACCAACGATGCCTTGCAGATCCACGGCGGCAGCGGCTACCTCAAGGGCATGGAGGTGGAACGGGCCTACCGCGACGCCAAGATCACCACCCTCTACGAGGGCACTAACGAGATCCAGCGGGTGGTCATCGCCTCTCATCTGTTGGGCAGGCTGGGCAAGAGCTCCGGCGGCGAGAGCCGTTCGGCGGCCAAGAAACCCGCGCCCATCACCGGCATTCGCAAAAAGACCATCTTCCGGGAGGGGGATGCTGCCCAGCAGGTGGCCGACCTTGTGGCGGCGCTGAAGAAGGATGGTCACGACTTCTCCGTCGGCATTCCTATGGATACGCCCATCCCGCAGGCGGAGCGGGTGGTCTCCGCGGGCAAGGGCATCGGGGAGAAAAAGAACATGAAACTGGTAGAGTCGCTGGCCAAGGCCGCCGGCGCGGCCATCGGTTCTTCCCGCCCTGTGGCGGAGACTCTCAAATATCTGCCGCTGAACCGCTATGTGGGTATGTCCGGTCAGAAGTTCACCGGCAATCTGTACATCGCCTGCGGCATCTCCGGCGCATCCCAGCACCTTAAGGGCATCAAGGACGCCTCCACCATCGTGGCCATCAATAAGAACGGTAACGCGCCTATCTTCAAGAACTGCGACTACGGCATCGTGGGCGATGTGGAGGAGATCCTGCCCCTGCTCACTGCCGCGCTGGATAGCGGCGAAAAGCTGCCCGCGCCGCCCATGGTAAAGATGAAGCGGCCCACGCCGCCGAAGCCCGCCCCCATCGGCAACCGCTACGTCTGCAGCGGCTGCGGCTACGAGTATGTGCCGGAGTTGGGCGACGAGGACGGCGAGATCGCGCCCGGTACGCTCTTTGAGCAGCTTCCCGCCGAGTGGGTTTGTCCCGAGTGCGCGGAGACGAAAGATCAATTTGTAAAGGCTTGAGGCCGTGAAGGAGGCAAGATAAGATGTATTGCGTGCGTAAAGTAACGAACGACCTCTACTGGGTGGGTGCCAACGACCATCGTCTGGCCCTGTTTGAAAACTGCTTTCCCATTCCACGGGGCGTAAGCTACAACGCCTACTGCCTGCTGGATGAAAAGACGGTGCTCTTTGACACGGTGGACTGGTCTGCCTGCCGCCAGCTTTTGGAAAATCTGGCGTATGTGCTGGATGGCCGCGAGCTGGACTACCTGCTGGTCAACCATCTGGAGCCGGATCACGCCGCCTGCATCGAGGAGATCCTGCTGCGCCATCCCAAGGTGAAACTGATCTCCAACGAGAAGGCATTCATGCTCATGCGGCAGTTCGGCTTCCATGTGGACGGACATGAGTGCATCGAGGTGAAGGAGGGCGACACCTTCTCCTTCGGCAAGCACACCGTCACCTTTGTGGGCGCGCCTATGGTTCACTGGCCGGAGGCCATGGTGACCCTCGACGTCACCGACGGCGTCCTCTTTTCCGCCGACGCCTTCGGCACCTTCGGCGCGCTGGACGGCAAGCTGTTCGCCGACGAGGTGGACTTCGAGCGGGACTGGCTGGACGACGCCCGCCGCTACCTTACCAACATCGTGGGCAAGTACGGCCCCCACATCCAGCTCCTGCTGAAAAAGGCCGGCGGCGTTTTGGATCAGATCAAGTACATCTGCCCGCTCCACGGCCCCGTGTGGCGCAAGGATCTGGGCTGGTTCATCGAAAAATACGACACATGGAGCCGCTATGCCCCTGAAACCCAGGGCGTGCTCATCGTCTACGCCTCTATGTATGGCAACACGGAGAACGCGGCGCAGGCGCTGGCGACGTCGCTCTGCGATAAGGGCATGAGCAAGGTGGCGATGTACGATGTGTCCTCCACTCATGTCTCCCAGCTGATCTCCGAGGCGTTTAAGTACAGTCACATTGTCCTGGCCTCTGTGACCTACAACCTCGGCATCTACCCTGCCATGCATGACTTCCTCATGGATATGAAGGCGCTGAATCTGCAAAACCGCACCTTTGCCATCATTGAAAACGGCTCATGGGCGGTGAAGTCCGGTGACCTCATGCAGAAATTCGTCAACAATGAGCTTAAGAACATGACGGTGCTCAACGAGCGGCTCAGCCTCGCCTCGTCCATGGGCACGGACAAGCGCACTGAGCTGGAAGCACTGGCGGACGCCATTCTGGAATCTATGAAGTAACTGGCAGGAAAGCCAAAACCAAGACAACAGACAACAAACAGCCCCACCGCGTCGGCTGCAGAAAAACCGGCTTTCAAAAACAGAGCGGGCAAGCGTGATACTGCGCTTGCCCGCTCTTTGCCCAAAAGGACATGAGAAGTGACCGGAGAAGATGAGAGGATCGAAATGGAGATCAGAAAACGAAACGGGGAGTCTGTTCCCTTTCAACAGGAGAAAATTTTCAACGCCATGAAAAAGGCGTTTGACGGACAGGGCAAGGAGATCGGGAGCAGAGAGATGGATGAGATCCTCGCCACCGTTCTCAACAATCTCTCCGTCACAGTGCCGCTCACCGTGGAACGTGTGCAGGACGAGGTGGAGCGAACGCTCATGGAGCGCGGACACTATGAGGTGGCCAAGGCGTACATCCTCTACCGCGAAAAGCGGTCTGCGCTGCGCCGTGTCCGGCATACCATCGCGCGGACGGTGGGGGATGACTCGCTTGATGAGGTGCTGCGCCGCATCCAGATGGATTTTACCGAGGAAGTCTACTCCCTCGCGGCGCTTCAAATGAAGTTTGAGAGTTTCTGTCGCCTGGGCATGACGGAGGATGAGCGGGCTGAGGCACTGACCAAGGCGGCGGTAGAGCTGACTACGGCAGAGGCACCCAAGTGGGAGTTCATCGCGGCGCGGCTTCTGAACCACTCCTTTCGCTGTCGCAACGCACAGGAATGGGAGGGGCGCGGCGTCGGCGACCTCTATGGCAAGCTTCGCTATCTGACGGATAAGGGACTCTACGGTGACTATATCCTTGCCCACTATACCCACGAGGAGATTTCCATGGCGGAGGACTTTCTCTGCCCGGAACGGGACGAGCTGTTTACCTACTCCGGCCTTGACCTGCTGCTCAAACGCTATGTGATCCAGTCACGCAGCCGCGTGCCGCTGGAAACACCGCAGGAGATGTTTTTGGGTATCGCGCTGCATCTTGCTATGAGCGAAGGCTCTGACCGCATGGGGTGGGTAAAACGCTTTTACGATATGCTCAGCCGTATGGAGGTCACGATGGCGACACCTACCATGTCCAACGCACGAAAACCCTACCATCAGCTTTCAAGCTGCTTTGTGGACACTGTGCCGGACAGTCTGGACGGCATCTACCGCTCGCTGGACAACTTCGCAAAGGTCTCTAAATTCGGCGGTGGAATGGGGATGTACTTCGGTAAGGTGCGCGCTGCAGGCAGCACCATCCGCGGCTTTCAAGGGGCGGCGGGCGGTGTTATCCGCTGGATCCGGCTGGTCAACGACACCGCCGTGGCGGTGGATCAGTTGGGGATGCGGCAGGGCGCTGTGGCGGTTTACTTAGACGCATGGCACCGGGATCTGCCGGAATTCCTTCAACTGCGCACCAACAACGGCGACGACCGCATGAAGGCACATGATGTGTTTCCCGCCGTGTGCTATCCGGATCTCTTCTGGCGACTGGCGGAGGAGAACATAGACGCGCCGTGGCATCTCATGTGTCCGCATGAGATCCTCACGGTCAAGGGCTACGCACTGGAGGATTACTGGGGTACAGAATGGGAGAAGCGGTATCTGGACTGCGTCAATGACCCGCGCATCGAAAAGCGCAGCGTCACCGTCAAGGACATCGTGCGGCTGGTGCTTCGCTCGGCAGTGGAGACCGGCACACCCTTCGCTTTCAATCGCGACAGTGTAAATCATATGAACCCAAACGGCCACACGGGAATGATCTATTGCTCCAATCTCTGTACGGAGATCGCGCAGAACATGGCACCCATCGAGCACATCAGCACTGAGGTGCACACGGAGAACGGCGACACAATTGTGGTGACGGCCACACGCCCAGGTGAGTTTGTGGTCTGCAATCTGGCGAGTCTGTCTCTCGGTAATCTGCCGGTGGAGGACGAGGCCTATATGGAACGCACGGTGGAAACGGCCATCCGCGCACTGGATAATGTGATCGACCTCAACTTCTACCCGTTGGAATACGCGCGGCTTACCAATCAGAAGTACCGCAGCATCGGCTTGGGCGTCAGCGGCTACCACCACATGCTGGCAAAGCGCGGCATCCACTGGGAGAGCGATGAGCACCTTGCCTTCACCGACGCAGTGTTCGAGCTCATCAACTACGCCGCTGTCAAGGCGGACACAGCTTTGGCACTGGAAAAGGGTCGTTACGCGCTCTTTGAGGGCAGCGACTGGCAGACGGGCGCGTATTTTGAAAAGCGGGGTTATACCTCCGAAAAGTGGCGGGCGCTTGCGAAAACGGTGGCGGTGCAGGGAATGCGCAACGCCTATCTGCTGGCGGTCGCACCGACCTCCAGCACATCTATCCTCTCCGGCACGTCGGCGGGCATAGATCCAATTATGAAGAAATTCTTTTTAGAGGAAAAAAAGGGCAGCATGCTGCCCCGCGTTGCTCCGGAGCTTTCTATGGATACATGGTGGTACTATAAGGCGGCGCATCTGATCGACCAAAGCTGGTCGGTACGCGCCGCGGGCCTTCGCCAGAGACATATTGACCAGGCGCAGAGCATGAATCTCTATATCACCAACGACTATTCCATGCGTCAGGTGCTCAGACTGTATTTGGAGGCGTGGAGGGCCGGCGTCAAGACCATTTACTATGTCCGCAGCAAGGCCCTTGAGGTCGAGGCCTGCGAAAGCTGCTCGTCATAAGGAGGATAGCATGACGGAACTGAAGAAAAAGCCCCTCTTTAACCCGGAGGGCGACCCTGATGTGCGCCTGCGGCGCATGATCGGCGGCAATACCACCAACCTCAACGACTTCAACAATATGAAGTACGCTTGGGTCAGCGACTGGTACCGGCAGGCCATGAACAACTTTTGGATCCCTGAGGAGATCAATCTCTCGCAGGATGTGAAGGACTATCCCCGCCTGCTGTCAGCCGAGCGCAGCGCCTACGATAAAATTCTGAGTTTTCTTGTCTTTTTGGATTCCATTCAGACAGCGAACCTGCCTAATATCGGCGCCTACATTACCGCCAACGAGGTTAATCTCTGCCTGTCCATTCAGGCGTTTCAGGAGTGTGTCCACTCACAGAGCTACAGCTATATGCTCGACACCATCTGTTCCCCCGTGGAGCGCAATGACATCCTCTACCAATGGAAAACGGACGAGCATCTGCTGCGCCGCAACACCTTCATTGGGGACTGCTACAACGAGTTTCAGGAGAGGAAGGACGCTCCCACGCTGCTGCGCGTGATGATGGCAAACTATATTTTGGAGGGCATCTATTTTTACAGCGGCTTTATGTTCTTCTACAATCTCTCCCGAAACGGGAAGATGCCCGGCTCGGCGCAGGAGATTCGCTACATAAACCGCGATGAGAACACGCACTTGTGGCTGTTCCGCAATATCATCACGGAGCTGCAAAAGGAGCAGCCGGAGTTGTTCACCGCCGAGAGCGTACAAGCGCTGCGCGAGATGATGCGTGAGGGCGTGGAACAGGAGATCGCATGGGGGCATTATGTGATCGGCGACGACATCCCGGGGCTGAACCGGCAGATGATCAGCGATTACATCCGCTATCTCGGCAACCTCCGCTGGACGAGCCTTGGCTATCCCGCATTGTATCCAGGCTTTGAGAGCGAACCGGAGAGCATGGAATGGGTCAGCCAGTACGCCGACGCCAACATGGTCAAGACCGATTTCTTTGAGGCACGCAGTACCGCCTACGCCAAGAGCACCGCACTGATAGACGATTTATAAGAAAACCAAAGACATCAGAATAGGAGATACTACTATGAATTACAGCGCTATGATCCAATATCGCAGATCCGTTCACGCATTCCGCGAAAAGGAAGTTCCGAGCGAGGCTATCGGCCAGCTCCGATCCTACTATGAAAAGACCTGCCCCCGTCTTGTCCCGGAGATTGCAACGGAGTTGATCGTCTTGGACAAGGATGCACAGCCGGCGCTGGAGAGCTCAGCGGGCTATAATCAATTTCTCATCGGAGCACCGCACTACCTGCTCCTTATGTCTGCCCCGCATTCCTACGCAGCCATCAACGCCGGCTACATGATGGAAGATCTTGTCCTCAAGCTGACTGAGTTGGACATTGACACCTGCTGGATGACCTTCACCGACAGCGACAAAATCAAAAAGGCACTGTCTCTCGCCACCCCGTTAGAGGTGGCGGCAATCGTTGCCTTTGGCTACGGGGAAAAGACCGCAAGAAAGCTGCGGCTGAATATCCTAAGTATGTCTCAGATCGATGTGCGGGCCGAGCAGCAGTACTACGCGCCCAAAAAGGGCGTGCACGATTTGGTTCACATGGGGAGCTGGAGCAACAAGTCTGGGCTTGACGAGATGATGGACTTCTACGACGATATGCTCTGGCAGTCCTTCTACGCCGCTTCGCTCTCCCCCAGCTATCTCAACCGTCAGCCCTATGGCTTCCTTGTGCAGGATCACAGCATCTATTTGGTGCAGCAGGAGGATGCCTACACCGATAATTTGGATGCCGCATTGGATCTCGGTATTGTCATGCTCCACTTCTCCGCCGTCGCCTCCAAGTGGGCGGGGCAGGTACGCTGGGAACTTTCACCTGCTGCGCCCGACGGCCTGCCGGAAGGACTTCGCTCCGCTGCGGTGTACCACATGTAACGACTCTGGGGGAAGCAAGGCAACGGTAAAATGCGCGACCGTCGATCCGCGGTTGAGCGTATGTTTCGTTAGAAAAGAAGAACCTATCAGTCAGAGTCTGAGTAAGGAAAATAGGAGGTATATTTTATATGGCTATCCAAACGGTAACAGATGCCATCCGCTATGTAGGGGTGGATGATAACACATTGGCACTCTTTGAAAACCAGTACCCCGTCCAGCCTATGGGAGTGAGCTACAACTCCTATGTCATTCTGGATGAGAAGATTGCCGTGATGGACAGCGTGGACGCACGGGCAACGGAAGAATGGCTTTCCAATGTGGCGCGGGTGTTGGAGGGGCGCAGGCCCGACTATCTTGTGGTCACACACATGGAGCCGGATCATTCCGGCAGTCTCATGCGGCTGGCACAAAAGTACCCGGAGATGAAGATCGTGGGAAACGCGAAAACATTTACCCTGATCAAGCAGTTCTTCGGCACAGGTGCATTGTCGGAAGACCGTATGCTGGAGGTTGGCGAAAGAGATACGCTTTCCTTGGGTTTGCACCGGCTGCGCTTTCTGCTGGCGCCGATGGTACACTGGCCAGAGGTGATGACGGCGTATGAGGAAACGGAAAAAATCCTGTTCTCGGCGGATGCCTTCGGACGCTTTGGCTCACTGGAACGGACTGCCCGTGCCCCCTGGGTGCCGCAGGCCCGACGGTATTATTACAATATTATCGGGAAATATGGCGCACAGGTGCAGGCTCTGCTGAAAAAAATCTCCGCGCTGGAGATCAAAACAATCTGCCCGCTCCACGGTCCCGTGCTTACAGAAGGGCTGGAGGAGTGTCTGCGGCTCTATGATCTCTGGTCACAATGGGAACCAGAAGAATCGGAGAGCATACTGATTGCCCACGCATCCATCCATGGAAATACTGCCCATGCGGCGAAGACCCTCAAGGGTAAATTAGAGAAAAAAGGCGTACAGGTCAACATCTGTGATCTCACTGTGACAGATCTTTCCTACGCTGTTGCCAGTGCGTTCTACTGCGGGAAGTTGGTTTTAGCCAGCGCCACCTATGACGGAGAACTGTTTCCGCCCATGAGGGAGTTTTTGGAACATTTACGGACAAAGGGATTCCGAAACCGCCGGGTTGGCCTTATTGAAGACGGCTCTTGGGCACCTGCAGCCGCGCGGCTGATGCGCACCAAATTGGAGGAGATGAAGGATATCCACCTTTACGAAACGGTAGTGTCTCTGCGTGGTGCATTGAACCAAACCAGCGAAGCGCAGATGGACGCTCTGGTGGCTGAGCTCTGCGCAGAATAAGCTGCAATAAACCGCAGCTATTTTCGTACAGATGATGGTCTTACTCATCTGCTTTATGTCCCAAGGGCAGAGTACCGTCATCTCAGGTTGAGGTCACGATGTGGTGTGGGGCGAGACCGGAGTCTTGAGAATACCCAAACAAAGGAAAGGAGCTGACAGATATGGCAGCTATGAACATGAATCAGGAGCAGTTTGAGCAGGCGATCCGGGAGAAAAAGCCCGTTTTGGTGGATTTCTGGGCGCCCTGGTGCAGCTACTGCCGGAGGATCGGCCCCGCGTATGAGAAGATCGGAGAGGAATACGCGGACAGCCTCGCCGTCGGCAAGATCAACATTGACGAGGAGCCGCGGCTGGCGGGGGCCGAGGGAATCGAGGACATCCCAACTCTGGTGCTGTACCGGAACGGAAAGGCCGTGGATTCCATCATCGCGCCCGGCTCAAAGGCAGAAATCGACCGTTTCATTCAGGAAGCCTTGGCGAAATAACGGAGGGTTCAGATATGAACAACAATCATGTTTATGATATGCTCGTGGTGGGCGGCGGCCCGGGCGGCTACACCGCCGCCCTGTACGCGGCACGGGCGGGGCTGGACACCATCGTGCTG